>NZ_DAWCVJ010000147.1:0-1558 GCF_052358865.1 Faecalibacterium sp. | reverse complement strand
GGGCACGGATACTCCAGCCGACGGTTTCCGCCTCGTGCCTGCCGACAGCCTGGTGGCCGACCCCCGGGGCGACTATTTCCGCCAGTGGCGGCCGGAGATCAAGAACGCCAACGACATCTGGCAACAGATTGTCAACGTCACCCACCTGCCGGGGCTGACCTCGGCGCCGAAGCTGCAACCCATCGAGGCGCGGCTCGTGATGCTCTCCACAGGCATGCGGGCACCGATGGGGGTGAAGGTGTACGGCCCCACGCTGGAGGACATCGAGCAGGGGGGTAAGCTGATCGAACAGGCATTGAAGTCGTCTCCGTCCGTCATCCCCTCGTCCGTGTTCTACGACCGGGCGGTGGGCGCTCCTTACCTCGAGATTAAGCTCAACCGGGAGTCAATGGCACGCTACGGTGTAGCGGTAGGTGACCTGCAAGAGGTGCTCGGAGCTGCCGTGGGAGGGATGGCGCTCACCCGCACGGTGGAAGGCCGCGAGCGTTTCCCCATCCGGCTGCGCTATGCCCGTGAGCTGCGCGACGGTCCGGAGGCGCTCTCGATGCTGCTCGTTCCCACCGCCACCGGGGCGCAAGTGCCGCTCAAGGAGTTGGCGGACATCGAATATTCGCGCGGCGCGCAGATGATCCAGAGCGAAAACACGTTCCTGGTGGGCTACGTCATCTTCGACAAGCTCTCCGGTCGTGCCGAGGTGGACGTGGTGCACGAGGCGGGGGCGATGCTCGACGCCAAGGTGAAGAGCGGCGAACTGGTGCTGCCCAAGGGCGTCTCGTATAAGTTTGCCGGGAACTACGAGCAGCAGCAGCGTGCTACGGACAGGCTGATGATTGTCGTCCCGTTGGCGCTGCTCATCGTGTTGCTGGTGCTCTACTTCCAGTTCCGCACGGTGACGGCTTCGCTGATCCATTTCTCTGGCGTGTTTGTCGCCTTCGCGGGCGGGTTCATCCTGCTGTGGCTCTACGGGCAACCGTGGTTCATGAATTTCAGCATCGCCGGTGAGAACATGCGGGATCTCTTCCAGATGCACCCCATCAACCTCAGCGTGGCGGTCTGGGTGGGCTTCATCGCCCTCTTCGGCGTGGCTACGGACGACGGGGTGCTGATGGGGACGTACATCCATCACGTCTTTCTGGAGCGTGACCCGAGGACCCGGCACGATATCCGTGAGGCGGTGGTCGAGGCCGGATTGAAGCGTGTCCGCCCTGCGGCGATGACGACGGCGACGACGCTGATCGCGCTGCTTCCCGTGCTGACGTCCACCGGAAAGGGGGCGGATATCATGGTTCCGATGGCTATCCCGACGTTTGGGGGGATGCTGATACAGTCGATGACGATGTTTGTGGTTCCGGTGCTGCAATGCTGGTGGCGTGAGGCGGTGGAGCGTAGACGGGAGAAGAAACGGAAAGGAGCATACGGTGAGTAGTACCCCCCCATAATATATAGGGGCCGAGTACCCCTGTATATGGGATCCGTATACTTCCCACATATGGGGGTATATACCCCGGGTAAGTCTCACCTTTTTGCATAATAATATTTCATAAGTAAACGATCATAA
>NZ_DAWCVJ010000146.1:0-1569 GCF_052358865.1 Faecalibacterium sp. | reverse complement strand
GGCCCCAACAGCTCCTCCCTGTATCCGCCGCAGGCGGCGGTCGTCGCTGTTGCGCTTTTTTCTCGTTTCTCCGATTTGCTGCTTCGCAGCTGGTGTTACCTCTCTGCTTTTGGCCCAGCGGAGCGACTACGGCGAAGATGCCGCGAATAAAAAAACAGAAAAACTAAGGAACCAATATCATGTCAATGTTAAATCAATTTTTCGATTACAAGCCCGAAGTTCTGGCGCTGGACGAAAAGGCCCTTGCGCTTTGCCAGCCCTACTTCAAGCAGATGGAGGACATCCGCGATTACAACCAGCTCAAGATGCTGAAAGCCTTTGCGGACACCCAGATGTCCTCCACCGATATGCTGGGCACCACCGGCTACGGCCTGTGGGACAGCGGCCGCGCCAAGCTCGAGCAGATCTTTGCCGAGGTGATGGGCGCGGAGGATGCGCTGGTGCGCAGCCAGTTCCAGAGCGGCACCCACACGCTGGCGGTGGCCCTCTTCGGCCTGCTGCGGGCAGGCGATACTCTGCTGGCCGCCACGGGCCGTCCCTACGACACGCTGGAAGGCGTCATCGGTCTGGACGGCAAGGGCAAGGGCACCGGCACCCTGATGGACTATGGCATCCGGTACGACGAAGCGCCGCTGAAGGCGGACTTCACCCCGGACTATGAGCTGATCGCCCAGAAGGCTCCGGGCGCGAAGGTGTGCCACATCCAGCGCAGCCGCGGCTATCTGCAGCGCAACGCCTTCGACCTCGATACCATCCGCAGGGTCGCCGACACCGCCCGCGCCGCAAACCCCGACATCATCGTCTTTGTGGACAACTGCTACGGCGAGTTCACCCAGAAAGAGGAACCCTGTCAGGCCGGTGCCGACCTCGTGGTGGGCAGCCTCATCAAGAACCCCGGCGGCGGCATCGCCCCCACCGGCGGCTACATCGCAGGCCGGAAAGACCTCGTGGAGCTGTGCGCCTACCGTCTGAACGCTCCCGGCCTCGGCAAAGAGCTGGGCTGCACCCTCGAGACGCCCCGCGATATGTATCTGGGCTTCTACTACGCCCCCGGCGTGGTCTGCGAGGCCATCAAGACGGCCATCTATGCCCAGTGTCTGCTGGAGCTGGTGGGCAAAAAGCCCATCCCCCGCTACTGCGAGGCCCACAACGACATCGTCACCTGCTTTGATGCCGGTACGGCGGACGCCCTCATCGGCTTCTGCCGGGGCGTGCAGGCCGCAAGCCCCGTGGACAGCTATGCCGCTCCGGAACCCTCTCCCGAGCCGGGCTACACCGACGAGGTCATCATGGCCAGCGGCAGCTTCACGCAGGGCAGCACCATCGAGCTTTCTTGCGACGGCCCCCTGCGTGAGCCGTACACCTGCTATCTGCAGGGCGGCCTGAACTTCGCCGCCAGCCGCGCAGGCGTCCTGTTGGCAGTGCAGAATGCGTATTTCAAGGATTGAGTGCAGAAGAAGCTGCTGCAAGATAAAAATGCGATAGCGGTCTGCACAAAGAAAAAACACAAGACCCGGAACCACTCTGAGCCACTCTGGCCCTGAAAAGGTTGCGGGTCTTGTGCATTAT
>NZ_DAWCVJ010000145.1:0-1639 GCF_052358865.1 Faecalibacterium sp. | reverse complement strand
CCTATATTATGTACATAGACATCGGGCCCATCACCCACTATAACGTGACGCTGAACTGGGCGTTCTTTGCGGTGCTGCTCGCGATCTCCTCCGTCATGTGCCTTCTGGGGTTCCGGTTTGGCAGGGATATTGAGAAGGAGGCGGAGCGGCAGCAGACCGTCATCCAGAATGCCTCCCACGAGCTGAATACGCCGCTGATGGCGATACAGGGCTATGCGGAGGGCATACAGGCGGGCGTGATGGACACAGGCAGCGCGGCGGAGGTGATCCTGGAGGAGAGCGACCGCATGACGGAGCTGGTGGAGGAGCTCCTGGACATCTCGAAAATCGATATGGGGCGGCAGCAGCTTGCCCTTTCCGAGATGGATATTCGGGAGCTGCTCTACGACAGCATACGCGCCGTGGAATCGGCAGCCGCTGCCAGCGGCATTACCATCGCGCCGGACTTCTCTGAAGAACCCATCATGGTCAAATGCGATGACACGCAGATGCGCAGGGCGGTCACGAATATCCTGACCAACGGATTGCGATATGCCCGCAGCGAGCTGCGCCTGACCTGCCGCGCAGACAGGCGGCAGGTGACGATACGCATACAGGACGATGGGGACGGCATCGCCGAAGCGGACCTGCCGCACATCTTCGACCGCTTCTATATGGGGCGGAGCGGAAAATCCGGCATCGGCCTTGCGCTGACCCGGGAGATCATCCACCTGCACAAGGGAACCATCCGCGCCCGCAACGGGGACACCGGTGCCGTTTTCGAGATCTCCATTCCGGTGAGCAGATAAGAAGATCACCGCGCCGCCTTTGAGCGTCCCTCTTGTAAAAAGGACGGGCCTGGAAAGAATCTTTGCTGGTGCCGGGCGGAGAGTTTCCCGTGATTTCCTCTTGTGCCCACATTGTCAGAATGGAGTACATCTATGGACTGCAAAGCCAAAAAATATCTGCATATTTATGACTGGAACTACTGGTGGGGCTATTACCGCTGCTGTAAGGACTGGGAACCTTTCCATGCGGCGGAGTTTTCCCTTTCCGAGGACGAGGCAGGAAAGGCGCCCTTTTTCCACTTTGATTTCCATAACCTCCCTGCCCTTCACCAGACCATTCTGGACGGTGAGTTTGTGGAGCCGGATAATCCGGATCATCCGCACTTTCTGGAGCAGGCAAGGCGGCTCAGAAGCGGTGAACAGGACTGGTTCGTCGGGGCGCTGTACTATCCGCTTTTTTCACCGGAGATGCATTTCTGCAACGCCTCCGTCCGGAGCGGCATCCCGCTGACACAGCTGCTTTCCCCGTCTGTACCGCCCTATTACGGGGTGATCTTTCTCCGGGAGGAGCGCCCCCTCACTCCGGAGGTGCTGACGCATTGGGCGGAGACTCTGTCCCAGCCCCTGTTCGGCCAGCCGTTTTCCTGCACGCTTGCACAAGTTCCCAGCCGGCAGGAGGCGATGGAGCAGTTTGAGAATGAGATGCGGCTGATGCGATGAACGAGCGCCCGCCGCGATGTCCGGCGGCAGCTGCAAGGCCCCCAACGCCCTGCGGTTGCAGAATTACTTACAACGGAGAAGATGTATGACATTTGAACTTCACAGCGACATCGCAAATCGATCTATGACCATAGCCGCCCGCGCGATGCGCA
>NZ_DAWCVJ010000144.1:0-1824 GCF_052358865.1 Faecalibacterium sp. | reverse complement strand
AAGTCTTCGTTATGGGGCGAAGCCGCAATCTTTCGGAAGCGGCATCGCAAAAGGACACTGTTCATCTTCCCTGTCGTACCTTTTGACCTTTCTCTAAAAGATGTTTTCCTCATAGTTGGTGACATGCTGAATTTGGCATTAGGCTCCTTGCCTTCTGCAAAGCGTTTGAAGTTCAAACAGAAAATACCCACAGCCAAAGCGGCTGTGGGTATGATCAAATCAGATTGTACGAGCTGACGCTACCTTGTCAATCTCTGCAGGTTCGTAGTTGCGCTCTCCTTCTGTAAAAGCCCAACATTCTGCCCGGTGTATCCGCACTTTCCAATACGCCCAAAGGGGGCTTGAAGGGGAGATTCTTAACGCGCAGAAGGAGGAAGGCCGTCCGTCTCTGGCGCCTGGAGAAGAAAGTGGCTTTTATGAAAGTCAAGCAGGCCCTCATCCCGCATTTTTCCAAGCTCCAGCGACAGTCCACTGCGCTCCACGCCGAGATAATCCGCAAGCTGCTGGCGGGAGAATGGAATGTCGAATTCATAGCCACCCCGGCGCTGCGCCTCGGCGGAAAAATAGGACATCAGCTTTGCCCGCGTTGTGCGCTGGCCCATGTGGGTGAGCTTTTCGTTGAGCCGCAGGTTCTTCTCTGCCAGTTCGCCCAGCAGGTTGCGGATGATCCGGCTATGGTGGGAGCAGGCGGAGGGGCACACGCTCAAAACGCGTCTTATATGCAGAAACATCACCGTCACCGTGCTCTCCGCCTCCACGCTCACATTCAGCACTGCCCCCGGCGCGCAGGCGAACACCTCCGCGAAGGTCTGCCCCGGCCCGGTCTTGGAGAGGATGTTGCGGTTTCCCCAGATATCCTCCTGCACGATGAGGGCGCTGCCCGCCAGCACAAGACCCACCTCCTCCACCGCCTCCCCGGCGCGGAGCAGGCGGGAGCCTTTGGGGAAGGTGTCGATCCTCGCCCCAAGGCAGGAGAGCATGGCGGCAAGCTCATCGTCGGAAATGCCGGAGAAAAGCGCCGCGGTGTGGAGTACCGGAAAAAATTCTTTCATAAAAAGTCCTCTTTCGTTGAAAATTCAACCGACTTGTTGCCTTTAGTATAGTACAATGAGTGTAGGAAAGCAACAGGAGGACCGAACATGAAACGACGGATCCTTGAAATCGATCAGGAGAAGTGCAACGGCTGCGTCTTTGGGTTGCTGCTGTATACCGTCCTGCGGCCCGGTCGCGGCAAGAGACAGGACTGTGGCAGGGCGGAGTGAGCCCTGATTCCACTGAAAGGAGGAAACGCGATGTATCGAAGCTTATTGGCACTGCTTTTCGCAGCAGTGCTGCTGCTCAGCGGCTGCGCCGCCGGGCGGCAGACTGTGCCGAAGGAAAAGGTCGGACAGGAAGCAAACATGGACGGCCCGGCTTTTGACCGGCCCGACGAGGAGATCACCTATATGGATACCACGGAAAATGTCATCTATCTGGCGGGCGGCTGCTTCTGGGGCATGGAACAGCTGATGCAGTCCATCCCCGGCGTTATCGACGCCGAGAGCGGCTACGCCAACGGCACCTGCGAGGCGGATGCCGATTACAAGACCGTCTGCAAGGGAGAGACCGGCTTTCGGGAGACCGTGCGGGTGGAATACGACCCCGAGCAGGTGAGCCTCGACGCGCTGCTGCTGGCCTACTTTTATGTGATCGACCCTACGGTGGAGAACCGGCAGGGCAACGACCGGGGCAGCCAGTATCAGACCGGTGTCTATTACACCAACGAAAGCGCGAAGGAAACGGTGGAGCGCATCGCGGAGATCGAGCGGGGACGCAGTGAAAAGT
>NZ_DAWCVJ010000143.1:0-2024 GCF_052358865.1 Faecalibacterium sp. | reverse complement strand
TGCACGTCGAGCTGCCTGCTCCTCAGCAGACGAAGGCTTTGCCTGAGAACCCGAATCTGATTGCGATCGAGTAAAACGCCGGTCGTGTGCGCCAAGGCACAACGCACACAGAAAGCCCCCGGAGAGCTGTAACAAGCCCTCCGGGGGCTTTTTTGCGGGGCGGAAACATGGTACAATAGGAAAGAACGAGAGAGAAGAGGGTGCGATGAAACAAGAAAAAGCCTATTATCACCTGCCCGGTTTGTTTGAGTTTTACGAGCTGTACCGGGAGTTCCTGCCCCTGTACCGGGGGCATCGGGAATACTTCTATGACTGGTGCAGCATTGGCTCCATCTACGGGGCACCGGCCGACTGCATCTGGGGCGGGGGACGCACCGGCTTCGGCGGGAATGACCCCAGAGAGGTCCTTGCACTGATGCAGGAGTATGGCGTCTCGGCCCGGCTGACCTTCAGCAACTCCCTCCTCCAGGAGGAGCATCTTTCGGACCGGAAATGCAATGCGCTCTGCGCCCTCTTTGCGCAGAGCAGCGGGGTGGAGAATGGCGTCATCCTCCATTCGGAGCTGCTGCTGGACTATCTGAGGACGCACTACCCGCAGCTTTACCTCGTCTCCTCCACGACCAAGGTGCTGACGGATTTCCGACAGCTCCGGGACGAGACGGCCCGGGAGGAATTTCGCTATGTGGTGCCGGATTTCCGGCTGAACAAGGCCTTTGAACAGCTGGACAGCCTGACGCAGCCCCAGAAGGACAAGGTGGAGTTTCTCTGCAACGAGTGCTGCTGGGTCGGATGCCGGGACCGGAAGCGCTGCTACGAGAATGTCAGCCGCAAAAATCTCGGCGAGGATTGCCCTGACCATATCTGCACTGCCCCGGGCGCGGGGGAGGGCTACCGTTTCTCGAAGGCGATGGAGAACCCCAGTTTCATCGGCGTGGAGGACATCCGGAGGATCTTCCTTCCGATGGGATTTTCCAACTTCAAGATCGAGGGACGGGGCCTCGGCAGCGCCTTGGTGCTGGAATTTCTGCTCTATTATATGGTAAGGCCGGAGTACCAGCTGCACGTCCGGGAAGCCATCTATCTGGACAGTATGCTCGACCTATTCTGAGCGGCCCGGCCTCCGTTTCGAAAGCATCTGGACAAAGCTGGGCGGAGTTGTAATAATAGAGAGACAGTTATATCCAACAAACTACCGAAAGGAGAAAACAATTATGGAAGCATTGGAATGCATCAAGACCCGGCGCAGCGTCCGCCGCTTTACCGAAGAGCCTGTTACCCCGGAGCAGGTGGCCGAAGTGGTGGCCGCTGCCGCTTATGCCCCCAGCTGGAAAAATACCCAGATCGCCCGCTATATTCTCGTGGAAGATGCGCAGAAACGTGAGAAAATCGCCAGCGATTGTGTGCTGGATTTCACCTATAACGCCAACACGCTTTCCCATGCCCCCGCACTGGTTGCGCTGACGATGGTGACGGGACGCTCTGGTTTTGAGCGGGACGGCAGCTATTCCAGCCCGCTCGAAGGCCACTGGCAGTCCTTTGACGCCGGTATTGCCGCACAGACCTTCTGCCTTGCTGCGCACGCACTGGGCCTCGGGACGGTCATCATGGGCATCTATGACCCGGACAAGGTGGCAAAGGTGCTCTCCGTGCCCAAAGGACAGACAGTGGCTGCGCTCATTGCCATCGGTCATCCTGCACAGAATCCCGCCGCACCTGCCCGCAAGAGCGTGGAAGAACTGCTGAGCGTACAGTAAATGAGATGGGCTCGGCATTCTGGATACCTGCCACAAAGTAGATAACATCACCCCGGTTTCCCTTTTGAAAGGCAGAAGCCGGGGTGATGTTATTCTATTTCTGACCAAACCCAACGGGCAGGTTACCGGAGCCGCCCGTTGGGTTTGGCGTATCTGGCAAAACAGCAAAATTATGATAAGATTTCTCCGTCAGCAAAGCCCCGGTGGACGCTTGATCGTCTACTAATTCTACTAAAATTGAATCTGTGGTTGTTTTTTTGAGGCAAATTG
>NZ_DAWCVJ010000142.1:0-2029 GCF_052358865.1 Faecalibacterium sp. | reverse complement strand
TTCCACGGTACGTAGGTCCCTGTTTTCCAGAATCTCGAAATGCTCCGCAAGGAACCCTTGCGGGTTGTTGTCCGAGCGGACCGTGCTCTGCAGGCGGCAGCGTGTCACCAGGGAGCGTTCGGTGATGTTGCTCCCCCGGATGATCATCTGCCGGGCATAGGTGGTGACGCGGTAGGGATAGCTGTCGAAATCGCAGCTCATGCTGTCCACCACCACCGTCTGGTTGACGCTCCCGCTGATGAGCCGGTTGTAGAAACCTTTCTCGTTCCAGTCCCGGTAATACCCGTACAGGCTCTTGTCGGCCAGGTACATCGCCCGGTTTATGTTCGACTCGATGGCCGCCTTGTCGGGGGCCAGCGTGAAGAACAGCTCGTGCAGGCGGCGCACGTGCTCCCTCGCTTCCACCGGGCGGTTGCGCGCGGCGTCCTGCGAGAGGGCCATGATAAGCGACTTTCCCTCGTCCAGCACGTAGATCTTCTCCCGCTGCTCCTCGGCGAACCGGTAGGACTTCCAGACGGAGAAAACGGTCAGGAGGGTGCAGGAGGCGAGAAAGACGATACTGAACAGGCGGATCTGCCTGAACGAGGACTCGATGTTTTTTAAGCTCTTGAATTCCATGTCTTGAAATGAATGAATGTTATTATTCAGTCGTTTTTACTTTTTCAGCAGCACTCCGGCCACGTTGCCCGTGGATGCCCCGGCTACGGCCCCGCCCACGTTGGCGGCCTTGCTTGCCGTGTTGTTCATGTTCCGGTTGTACGCCCCCATGCCTCCGGCCTGGACCACCCAGTTCGCCACGGTAGGGACGCAGAAATATCCCACCAGCCCTATGAGCATGAACACCAGATAGATGGCTGTCGATCCGTCCGGGGAGAAGACGCTCAGGGGATCCTGTATCATTTCCATCTCGCTTTGCAGCACCAGCGTCTGTATCCTGGCGAGCATCACCCCCAGCAGGTCGGAGATGGGCAGCCAGAGATATACGCTGATATACCGTGCCAGCCACTGGACGAGCGTGCCCTGGAAACCGTCGAAGACCGAGATAGCGAAGGCTATAGGCCCCAGCACGGAGAGGACGATGAGAAAGAAGGTGCGGATCGTGTCCACCACCAGCGAGGCGGCGCGGAAAAGGAACTCCATCACCTTGCGCATGATGGTCTGCACGATGCTTTGCAGGGAGAACGAGTAACAGGAATGAGACATCCGCTGCATCACCGCGTAGTCCTCCCCGTTCCAGCCCATGTCGGCGATCTCCTTCTCCAGCTCCTCGTCCGTGGGATTGAACTCCCCGGTCACGGCCACCTTCAGGGGCATCTCGGCGAGCAGCCTGTCCTTTTCCTCCTGGAACTTCCTCACGTCGAAGGTCTGGTCGTGGAGCATGGCACCCGTTCCCTGCACGACGGGGCTCAGGATACCGTTCAGGCTCCCCAGCACGATCACGTCAAAGAACAGGATGCAGATGCCCAGACAGAAAGGGCGCAGCATGCCGAACACGTCCACCGGCTCGGCACGCGAGAGGGACTGCCACACGCGGTAGGCTATGTAGAAGAGCGCACCCAGGGCGGCGATGGCCGTGGCCAGCGTCATCATCGGCTGGCAGAGTTCGGTCATCTCGTCATACAGCCGGCGCAGGATACCGTGCAGGCTGTCGAAAGATAGGGATAGCAATACCATATAGTCTGTATCTTTTTAAAGGTTTACCAATAGCGTTCGTTCTCCCCGTAAAGCTTCAGGACCTGTTCGGTCTCGCCCTTCTCCCTGGCCCGCAGGTAGGAGACGCGCAGGTTCTTTCGGGTATAGTAGTTCACCAGCGTCCTGTAATGCCGCATCTCGCGGTACACCCTTTCTATGAGGTCCAGCCGCTCCTTGTCGGTCATGGACATGCCGGTGGGGTTGATGATGTCCTTCAGCTCGGCCACGGACGCGCTGCTTTTCTTCATGATGTTGTTGTAGCCGAAGGCGATGGCCTCCAGCTCCCGCTGCGTGTAGTTCTCGTCTGTGAGCATCTTCCCGTAGTTCGTCACATAGC
>NZ_DAWCVJ010000141.1:0-2584 GCF_052358865.1 Faecalibacterium sp. | reverse complement strand
CCTCTACTCACTAGCCAGCGAGAATAGCCAAAAGCCAGCAAAAAACAAATGAATTATGTACTTCTGCCACTGATTGCAACGGCATATCGGTGACAGAAAGATCGTTTAGAGCGATTCTTCGCGGTTTGGGGTGGTAGAAATCGTTTTGTAGTTGGACTTTTTCTGCTGAAGCTGCTCCAGCTGTTTCAGCACCGATTCCTTCTCCGGGGGCTTGCCGCCCGGTGTGGAAAGCTGCTGCTTATTCAGCACCATGTCGATATACTTGCGGATATTTTTCAGGGCAGAGACATCCGGCTGCAAGGTTTCCAGTTTGGTACGCAGTTCTGCGCTGCCGGATTGCAGCGCAGAAAATTCGGCATCCAATGCCGAAAAATCTACCGCTGTGCTGCCGTTCAGTTTCATCAGAGTGCGGACAGCTTTATTAAAGGTGTCCAGCTCCTCTTTGTGCTGGGCGGCATAAGCGTCCTTGGTCAACTTGAAGTTCTTCTTGATAAAGGTGTCGTGGATGGGCTTCAGCTTGGCATGGACGGCAGCAGCGTCCCTGATCTGGGCGATTGTCCGCATACGGTTTTCGTTCTGCTTCAACTGCCCGCGGAGAGGAGCAGCGGTCTGGTTTAAGCTGTCAATGGCTTGGTTCAAATCCTCAATGGTGTTCAGGGAATGGGCTTTCAGATAGTCCACAGCCCGTTTGACTTCCTCAAAGTCCCGGGCAGTGCATTTCAGTTTTGCCTTGCCAGACCAATCGCTGCGCTGCTCGTTGCGGAGGTTGAAGTAATCCACCAGCAGGTCGGACAGCATTGGCTCCTTGGCTTGTTCCAGTGCATCCAAAAGAATCTGCTTCTTTTCATTCAGGTCTGCGATCCAGCGTTGCAGCCCACGAATCGCACTGCGGATGGACTGCATCAGGCTATTGGCGGCGCGAATATCCCGGTTCAGGTTGCCGAGAAAAGTTTCCACTCCACGCTTTTCCATCTGGTGTGCGGCGGGACCGAGATGCACGGTCGGTATCTGCTGGATGCCCTGTCGCTCAAAGGAGCGCAGGTCAACACGTTCCGGGCGGCCAGCCGCTTCCAAATAGCGGTTGGTAATGGTCTCCCAGCCATGCCGCCAGACCTCGGCATACTTCTGGTCGTTCCAGTCCACCGTGTTTTCCTTGTGGCACTTCCAGTTGCCGGAAGCGAGCCGGATGCGCTCACCGTTCTCGTCAAGGTCGTACACCTTTCTGGCTTTCGGGAGCCACTTGCCGTGTTCATCTATTGCCCGGAGCGTCAGCAGAATGTGAGCGTGTGGGTTTCCATCTCCCTTGTCGTGGATGGCAAAGTCGGCAATCATCCCTTTGGAAACAAACTGCTCCTGACAAAACTCTTTTATCATGGACAAATACTGCTCCTTCGGCACCTCCACCGGGAACGCCAGCACGATGCGCCGGGCAAGCTGGGAGTTCCACTGGTTCTCCACAGCTTCTACGGCGTTCCAGAGGGTCGCCCGGTCTGCATATCCGGGCGGCGCATAGGATGGCAGCATGATCTCGGCGTGGACAAGCTCTTTCTTCTTGTTGTAGAATTTTGTTCTCTGGTCGTACTCGCTGAACAGCCGTTCGCCGCTTTGGTAAGCGGCCCCGGCAACAGCGGACTTCCCTTGGCTGCGCTTGACGATGGTAATTTTGAAATGCGGACACGGAATAGGCATCACCCCCAAACAAAAAGACCGCCCAGCAAGATTGCTCTTGTGAACGGTCTGGAATCGTATTCGGTTGTGCTCGCCGCCTTGGACCGGAGTGCCATGCGCTTCGGTCTTAGGCGGGAGCCGCAAAAGGATAGCTGCAAAGCAGCGCAAGGAAAATGCAGTTTTCCTTGGGATGGAATCGGGCTGGCGCACAAACGCCAGCTTCGATTTCATCGAGCCGTCTGCAAGACCGCAATTTCACCGGAACGGTGTATAATTGCGCCCTTTATTCTAAAGGGTGCGGAACGCTGCGGCTTTCGTGCAGGTCGTGAATCATCTTTGCAAGAGCCAGCGCAACTTCCGGCTGACGGAACGCAATTTTCAGCAGCTCCATCACCTGATCGTTGGTGAGTTCTTCCGGCGCAATCAGAAAACTTTCCAGCATTCCGGCACGGGTACACAGCCGATGCACACGGGCCTTGCGGGTCAGCTCCGGTATCTGGTGTTCCAGAATTTTCTCCCGGTGCTGGTAGTAGCGCAGCTGCTGTTCTGCTTTGGCTTTCTCGCTGCGGAGATAGGCGAGATCGGTTTTCGGTTGGGTCAATGGCATCACGCTCCTTTTCAAAAGTTGGTTGTATTCGACATTTTTATTGGTTCGTGGTACACTACACACAATCAATGTGAATAGAGGTGACTGCGTTGCTTGCGTTATATCTAAGTGTGCTTGATGATCGAAACTTTGAAGAAGATTTTACCGAGGTGTACAATACATACAAACGGCTGGTTTACCATACCGCTTACAAAATCATGGATGATTCGTATCTGGCAGAGGATGTGCTACAAGAGGTATTTTTGTACGTTGCAAAAAATTTTTCTAAAATTCATCGAGAAAACTGTCACGAACTCGCTGCTTATCTCG
>NZ_DAWCVJ010000140.1:0-2681 GCF_052358865.1 Faecalibacterium sp. | reverse complement strand
AGGCGCGGGAGGCACGAGAAAGGGGCTGCTCGCCCCTTTCAGACCCCGAAGGAGATGTCGAAGCACAAAAATGCTAGCCGCTTCGCTAAACGCATTTTTTGTACTTCTCCGGTTTACGGCTCCGCCGATGGTGTTACGCGTCAGCAGGACTTCACGTTCTGCAAGGGCGTAAAGTCTGCTGCGAAGCAGCAAATGGGAGAAACGAGAAAAAAGTGCAACAGCGACGACCGCCGCCTGCGGCGGATACAGGGAGGAGCTGTTGGGGCCGCGGTCAGCAGGACACGAGTGCCGCTCAAGGCACGAAGTGGACGCTGGGTATCGCAACCCGTCTTAGCGCAGCGGCTAGCTTTTTTCCGTTTCGACTTCCTCTTTGGAATCGTTAAGGGCGAGCAGCCCTTAACTCGTTGCGGGGAGAGTGGAGTCCAGAGGTAGGGAGGGGGGAGTCGAAACACCCCTCCCTGCCTCTGGCCCGCGCGGAGCGCAAGCCACTTGACCAAAAGAAAAACCTCCCCCGCGCCACCAGCGCGAAAGACAGCAATATACCCTTTTGATAGATGCTATTTTTAAAAATTGCGATAAGCTTTTGTGAAATGAGGATAAGTTTATGATCGATAAAAGCCGACTGGAACAGAAATGTTCCACATGGAACATCACGCTCACCGGCACCCAGCTCGACCAGCTGGACGCCTTTGCTCAGATTCTGGTAGAGTACAACCAGAAGGTCAACCTGACCGCCATCACCGACCCAGAGGGCATTGAGGACAAGCATTTCCTCGACAGCCTACTCTTTGCGTCCCAGCCCGAGGTGGCGGGGAAGATGGTGGACGTCGGCGCGGGCGCAGGCTTTCCGGGCATCGTGACGAAAATTTACAAGCCTGAGCTGGAGCTGACCCTGATGGAGCCGACCGGCAAGCGGGTGGAGTTCCTGAAATATGCCTGCGGCCAGCTGGGCCTTACCGGCGTGGAGTTCGCCAAGGAGCGCGCCGAGGAGGCTGCCCGGAAGGTGTGGCGGGAGCAGTTCGATTTGGCTTCGGCCCGCGCAGTGGCGGCTCTGCCCATGCTGGCAGAATACTGCCTGCCGCTGGTGAAGGTGGGCGGAAATTTCCTCGCCATGAAGGGCGCATCCGGCGAGGAGGAGCTTGCTGCGGCACGGGGAGCCATCAAGAAACTGGGCGGCGAGTACAGAGAGACCCGCACCCTGCATCTGCCGGGGGGCGATACCCGCACCCTCATCCTCTGCAAAAAGATTTCGCAAACTCCGACTGCCTACCCCAGAAACGGCGGAAAAATTGCGAAAAGTCCGCTGAAATAACGAAGCATCGAACAGAAAATGCAAGACCCTGCCGAACGAAAACTCTGGCAGGGCCTTTTGTTTTCTGGTAAACTGGGAACGTAAGCAACTGAGCTTTCCACGTTTTCCCGGGAAAAGGTGGAAAACCAAGACGATTCCAGACGAAAAGGGGCGGTATCATGTTTGAGAGAAAGAAATCTGCCGGAAAAATCTACGCTCTCCCCATCGAGAGCATCCAGCCGTCGCCGTTTCAGGCGCGGACCTATTTTGATGAGCAGGAGCTTGCGGGGCTTGCGGCCAGCATCCGGGAAAATGGCCTGCTGCAGCCCATTGCGGTGCGAAAGCGGGAGGATGGCTACGAGCTGGTAGCGGGGGAGCGGCGGCTCCGGGCCTGCAAGATGGCGAAGATGCAGACCATCCCGGCCATCCTCTGCGACTACGCCGACGAAAAGACGGCGGCGATGGGGCTTCTGGAAAATTTGCAGCGGGAAGATCTGAATCCCTTTGAACAGGCGCAGGGCCTGCGGGATGTGATGGTCCTCTGGGACTGCACGCAGGCCGAGGCGGCCAAGCGGCTGGGGATGGCCCAGCCGACGCTGGCCAACAAGCTGCGGCTCTTACAGCTGACGCAGGACCAGCGGCAGTTCGTGCTGGACAACGGCCTCACGGAGCGTCACGCCCGGGCGGTGCTGCGCCTGCCCGAGAATCGCCGCAGCGAGGCCCTCATCACCATCGCCAAGCGGAAGATGAACGCCCGAGCCACCGACCTGTACATCGAGCAGCTGCTCAACGAAGCGGCCCCGGGGAGGCATCGCATCTCGATGGTGAAGGATGTCCGCATCTTTGTGAATACCATCGACCATGCTATCCGTCTCATGACCGATAATGGTGTTCCGGCCACGGCCCACCGGGAGGAAAGGGACGGGTATATCGAGTATACGGTGCGCATCCCGACGGCAGCGGCACAAAGGTAAGGGGGGAGAGAGCCGGTGTTCCATGTGGAACATTGGCTCTTTTTCTTTTGAGTGGGAGTGCGCGCCTGTGCGTGGGTTAAATCGCTGTTCAGGTAGGGCTTGATTTTCTTATGAACGGTTTCGCGCGCCTGTGCGCGGGGCAGAGCGCTCTTACGCTAGGTTAATGTTCTCTTTTGCGTGCCAAAAGAGAACCAGAAATCCTTCTCGCGCTGGTAGCGCGGGGGATGTTTTTTCTTATGGTCAAGTGGCTTGCGCTCCGCGCGGGCCAGAGGCAGGGAGGGGTGTTTCGACTCCCCCCTCCCTACCTCTGGACTCCACTCTCCCCGCAACGAGTTAAGGGCTGCTCGCCCTTAACAAACCTAAAGAAGAAGTCGAAGCCCAAAAATGCTAGCCGCTTCGCTAAACGCATTTTTTTG
>NZ_DAWCVJ010000139.1:0-2742 GCF_052358865.1 Faecalibacterium sp. | reverse complement strand
GATTTGGCTACCGCTGCCCATCGGGAGGAACGGGAAAAGAAAAAGTCCGTCATGGAGCAGCTGAAAAGCCAGCCCAAGGCAGAACACAAAAAGATAGCGCCAAAAAAGAGTGCGGAAAGGGAGATTTGATATGGGAAACTTTACTTTTGAGGAAATGAACCTGATGTGCATTTACAATACCGGCAGCCGCACCGGACTGATCGACAGCCTGCGTGAGATGCGCGGCGAGCTGGCCCCGGAGGAAACCGAGCTGCGGGAGTTGACAGACAGCGCACTGGGCAAGCTCCAGGCCATGAGTGATGCCGAGTTTGCCGAGCTGGAGTTGTATCCGGATTTTGACCAGTAAACACCATAATCGCAGGGATGGGGTGGCAATATGCCACCCCACCTTTTTACCCCAAAACTGAAAGGAGGACAGAACACTATGCCAACCAAAGCTGAACTATATGCACAGATGGCGGAGAAGGTAACAACGCAGCTCACGGGGAGCTGGCAGGAATGGGCAGGGTTTCTCACCACTGCTTCCCGCCTTTACAAGTACCCGTTCCATGACCAGTTGATGATCTACGCCCAGCGTCCGGACGCCACCGCCTGTGCAGAGTACGATTTGTGGAATGAAAAGATGGGCCGGTATGTAAGGCGCGGCTCCAAGGGAATTGCTCTGGTGGACGATTCCGGGGACAGGCCCCGCCTGCGCTATGTTTTTGATATTTCCGACACCGGAACCCGTGAACATTCCCGCACTCCCTGGCTGTGGCAGCTGGAGGAGCGCCATTTGGATTCGGTGCAGGCCATGCTTGAGCGCACCTATGATGTTTCCGGTGATGACCTTGCCGGACAGCTCACCGAGGTAGCCGGAAAACTGGCTGAGGAATACTGGACGGAGCATCAGCAGGACTTCTTCTATATCGTTGACGGTTCCTTTTTGGAGGAATATGATGAGTTTAACATCGGAGTACAGTTCAAGGCAGCAGCCACCGTCAGCATCACTTACGCTTTGATGTCCCGCTGCGGACTGGAGCCGGAACGCTACTTCGACCACGAAGATTTCATGGCGATCTTTGATTTCAACACCCCGTTCACCATCGGGGCGCTGGGAACAGCGGTCAGCCAGATCAACCAGCAGGTGCTGCGGCAGATCGGCGTTACCGTCCGAAATGCAGAGCGCGAAGCCAACCAAGAAAGGAGCAAACAAGATGAACAATCCCATGACCTATATCCAGAACGGAGACTATCTGATTCCCGACCTGAAGCTGAGCCAGCAGCCGGAGAAACCCCTGGGCAAGTACGGAAGGATGAGGAAAACCTACCTGAAGGAACACCGTCCCATCCTCTACAACCAGATGCTGCTGAGCGAGAAGCTGTACCCGCACCTTCTGGAGATCGACGAGACCGCCCAGAGCAGACTGGAGCAGATGATGCCCCAGCTGGCGAAGGAAGCGGGAGCCACCGAGGAACTGAAAGCCAGCGATCCCATGAAGTGGGTGGGGCTGATGAACACCTGCAAAGCCCAGGCCGAGGAAATCCTGATGGCGGAGCTTATCAACAGCTGACTCTAAACCTGTTCCTCTCCGAAGCGGAACAGATCCAATCCATAGATGAAGCAGAGAATGTAGCGCATACATCCTCTGCTTTTTCTTTTGCCCAAAATGACATTGACCATGTGCTGCGTTTGGGAGGCAATACAGACCGTCAGAGGGAGCGTGTGGTTGCAGCCTTTGAAAAGCAGAAAACCACCGCTGAGATTGCCGAGATACTGAAAACGCTGTACCACGGTGGCAACGGCCTTGGCAGTGTGAGTGCATGGTATGCCGAGGATGGTATCCATCTTTCCCACGGGAAGTCTGTCCGTTATGACAGGTCTGCCCAGGTCATTTCTTGGGAGCGCGCCGCAGAGCGTATCGGGGAGCTTTTGGAAAGTGGTCAGTTTGCCTCCAATGTGGAGCTTGCAGAAGCGGCAGGCTATGAACGCTCCCTCCTCTCGGAAAAGCTCTGGCATCTGTATCACGATCTCAGTGAGGACGCCAGAAAAGCCGGATATTTGTCCTGCCTGTCAGAGATCAAAGGCAATGGATTCCCAGAGGAGACCCGCCGTCTGACGGAGCAGCTGAGTGAACCGGCTTTCCGCCAGACCCTCAAGGAAGAATACGCTGCCTTCTGGACTGCCTATCAGCAGGACCGTGACCTGTTGCGTTTTCACTATCATAGACCGAGGGAGATCTGGGAGAACCTGAAGGACCTTGACCTGCCCCGCAGGACCTTTTCTTCAGAGCTTTCCCAAGTGCCAACCGTCCAGCACTTTATTACCGAAGATGAGATCGACGCCGCCATGACCGGCGGAAGCAGTTTCGCCGGAGGAAAAGGCCGTATCTATGCGTTCTTCATGGAAAACCATACGGATAAGGAAAAAGTGAGATTCCTTAAAGACGAGTATGGCATTGGCGGACGCTCTCATGCCCTGTCCGGCGCAACACACAGCGGCGAAGATCACGATGGGAAAGGACTGCACTATAAAAAGCAGGACTGCCCGGATGTTCACTTGAACTGGGAAAAGGTTGCCAAGCGCATTACCTCACTTGTCCAGAAAGACCGCTATCTTACCGAACAGGAACAGGCGCAGTATGACAAAATCCAGGCTGAAAAGGAACTGGCAGAAGAAGATGCCATTCAAGCACAGCAGCCGGAGGTGGAGAAAGAAACGCCAAAGCCTACCCTTGGGGAGCAGTTTGAGCAGTATAAGCC
>NZ_DAWCVJ010000138.1:0-3014 GCF_052358865.1 Faecalibacterium sp. | reverse complement strand
AAAACTACCGCAAGGAGCGGAATGACTGGAAACTGGATTTGTGTGGCGGTGACGGAGCCGATGTGATTGAACTGGAAATTTTTGCAGAGCCGAACCCACCCAAACGTGTAAACAGGCCGGAAGCCTGCGGTCTGCGGCATCTGGCGTTCCGGGTGGAGAATGTGGAAGCTACCGTGGAAGAACTTGCGCAGATGGGAATTGAATGTGAACTGATTCGATTAGATAGCTACACCAAAAAGAAAATGACCTTTTTCTTTGACCCGGATGGCCTGCCCTTGGAACTGCATGAATAAAAAACAACGCCCTCATAGTTGAGAGGATTCGTAAATCTTCTCAGCTATGAGGGCGTTTCATTCCGCAGGAATGTGAAAGTTACAGGCTCAGCGTTTCTACCCATGCAGACAAGTCGGCTTTGCTGGAATAGGAGTTGAACACCTTACCGTGCAGCAGTTTTGCCCCAGGGCAGCTCGGCGCAAGTTTTTCATTGGTCTTACCCATGCCGCTGCCGCCGGAGGTGGCAAAGGGGATGATGGTCTTACCTTTTAAGTTGTAGCTCTCTAAAAATGTATTGACGATGGTCGGAGCAACATACCACCAGATAGGGAAGCCGACAAAGATGGTGTCATACTCGTCTATGTTATCACGTTTGGCAGCGATGGCAGGGCGAGAGGTTGGGTCACTCATTTCGATGGTAGTGCGAGCCTTCTTGTCCATCCAATTCAGATCGGCCTTGGTGTATGGCACTTCCGGCTGAATCTCAAAAATGTCTGCACCGATGGCATCCGCCAGATTTTCGGCAACTTTTGCGGTGACACCGCTGGCAGAAAAGTAAGCGACAAGTCTTTTGATCATGGCAATGCACTCCCTCTTGATGATTTTGTATAGGGTAAGTATAGCACGGCAGGGGAGCGGCATCAAGCGGTTGCCCATGATATAACATCAGCAACAATGTTATATTATGGACAACTGTTCGTAAAAATTTAAGGACTTTGAGGGAGTTGCACAGCTTGATATGATGGGCGGTTTATGGTAAGATAGAATTACAATGGCGGACAAAGCTACTATTGACTACGACAAGGAGGTGTAAGCCAATGGGATTAGCTGATACCGTGACTAAAGCCTATATGAAAGATAATTCTGTGTTTGCAGATGCGTTTAATTACTTGATCTATGGCGGTGAGGCGGTTGTAGACCCTAAACAACTGCAAGAACTGGATACTACGGAGATTGCATTACCGTTTGGATCACAGGATGAAGAGGGAAAGCAGCCAGAAGAAGCAGTTCAGAAATACCGTGATGTGCTGAAATCAGCAATCATTAAACAGGATGATGAGGCTGCATACATTTTACTGGGAATCGAAAATCAGACTGACATTCATTATGCAATGCCCGTTAGAAACATCATTTATGATGCTCTCCAGTACGGCAAACAGGTGGCTGATATTGCAGCCAAGCATCGCGCAAGTGAGGGGGATTCAAAAGGGCATAGCCGTGGTGAATATCTTTCTGGATTCTACAAGGAAGATAAGATTACGCCTGTTATCACGCTTGTGCTTCACTTTGGCGCAAATGAATGGGATGGGCCGTTGTCACTCCATGAGATGATGGCGGTTAAAAATAAGAATCTTCTGAACTTTGTGCAGGACTATCAGATTCATCTGATCGACCCTGCAAAGCTGAGCGCGGAGGACTTGAAAAGATTCTCTTCAAGTCTGAGAGAGGTAATTGGGTATATTAAGTATTCCAAAGATAAGAAACGCTTATCTGAATTTTTGACTGATAATCCGCGTATGCTGATAGAAGCAAACGCGGCGAGGGTTATTAAAGCAGTTACGAATACACCGCTGGATATTCCAGAGGGCGCGGAGGTGATTGATGTGTGCAAAGCTGTTGAGGAAATGATGAACGAAAGCGAAGAACGAGGCGAACTCAGGATGCTTGTGAAGCAGGTGAGAAAAGGCCGCATTACAATCGAGCAGGCTGCCGAGGATGCTAATATGAGCGTAGAGCAGTTCAAGAGAGTAATGGATGACACGCCGTTGCAGGCAGTATAAGACAAATACTATATAGAGCAGATAAGCCCCACAAGGCTCAAATTGGTTCACAAAACCGATTGAAAGCCTTGTGGGGCTTATTTTTTGCGCTTTTTCAAATTTATTTGTGAAAAAAGTTGTCCAAGACTTGACATCGGGCGGCTTGCTGGGTGTCTGGGGCAAGTGGGTAAAACACGCTAAGTACATCTACAACATTCAGGACTTCAACCCGGAACAGGTGTTGGCTGTTGGCTACACCAAAAGCAAGTTGATTACCGATGCCATGATGTGGTTCGATAAGTTTAGCTGCAAGCGCAGCGACCTTGTGATCACAGTTGGCCGCGATTTGGTGGAAACAGTAGAAAATCGCTTCAAGGGCAAAAAAGTGCCCAAGACGGTCATGATCAACAACTGGATCGATGAGAACGAGATCTATCCGCTGCCGGAGGATAATGAGAAAGTTACAGCTTTCAGAGAAAAGTACGGTCTGGCTGGTAAGTTTGTTATTATGTACTCCGGCAACATTGGTTTGTACTACGACTTGGAGAATCTTATCAAGGTCGTGGAGCACTTCAAGCCGGGGACAAAAACTGCGGATGGTCGAGAGGTCGTATTTGCCTTTGTTGGTGCGGGTTCTGTGCTGGATAAGCTGGTGCTGTATGTAAAAGAGCACCACATGGATAATGTGACGTTTATCCCATATCAGGATAAAGCGGACCTGATCTACAGCCTGAACGCTGGCGATGTTCACTGGTGCGTGAATGCAAAAGGCATCAAAGGTGTGAGCTGTCCGTCGAAATATTATGGTCTGGCTGCGGCGGGAAAGCCGGTGATTGGCGTTTTGGAATCGGGTTCCGAGATTCGGTGCCTGATCGAAGATACCCATGGCGGTCTTTGCTGTGAGCCGGGAGAGTACGATAAGATCAAGGAAAATCTCCGCTGGTTCATTGAGAATGCCGGAAGCAGCGAACTGAAGGCGAT
>NZ_DAWCVJ010000137.1:0-3014 GCF_052358865.1 Faecalibacterium sp. | reverse complement strand
GGACTGGGCTTTCTGTTCACTCAGACGCTTGCCGGTGGCGCGGAAGTGCTCCAGCGCCCGCAGCACCCGCACCTGATTGTTCGGGTGGATGACGGCAGCGGCCTCCGGGTCGGCCTCCTGAAGCTCCTTGTACATGGCTTCCGGGCCTTTTTCGGCCAGCTCGGCGGCCAGCTGCTCCCGCAGGCCATCCGGCGTCTTTTCGGCGGCAAAGCGCACACCATATAAAAAGCTCTGAACATAGAGTCCTGTACCGCCCACAAGGATGGGCAGACAGCCCCGGGCGGAGATGTCCGCTTCGAGCCGCCCGGCCAGCGCGACGAAATCCGCTACGCTGAACGGCTCATCGGGGGTCAGGAGATCCACCGCGTGGTGGGGGATGCCGTGGGTCTCGTCGGGCGTGACCTTTGCCGTGCCGACATCCAGACCCTTATAGAGCTGCATCGAGTCGGCGCTGATGACCTCGCCGCCAAACGTCTCGGCCAGCGTGACGCCGAGGGCGGTCTTGCCGGTGGCCGTAGGGCCTACGACGGCCAGCACCGGATGCTTTTTGTTACACGATTCGGCCAAACTGCTTTTCCAGCTCCTTTCGGGTCAGTTTCAGGACACAGGGGCGTCCGTGGGGACAGAAGGGCGGCACCTCGCCGGAAAGGATCTTCTCGGCCAGCGCCATCAGCTCCTGCGGCGAGGTGTGGTCGCCCGCCTTGATGGCGGCGCGGCAGGAGATGGAGTGGAGCACCCATTCCGTCCGCTCGTTCAGGGCGTCGCGGCTGCCGTGAGCCAGCTTTGCCGCCAGCTCCACCAGCAGATCCTCGGCGCTCCCCTGCTCTACGTCGGCAGGCACAGAGCGCAGACAGACCGAGCTGCCGCCGAAATCGCTCACCTCGAGGCCCGCGCTTTCCAGCAGCGGGAGGTTCGCAAGGAGGGCCGTTTTCTCTTCCGCCGAAAGCTCGATGACCAGCGGCTCCAGCAGGAGCTGGCTGGGGACGTCGCCGTAGTTCGCAGCCAGCTTCTCGAAGAGCTGGCGCTCATGGGCGGCGTGCTTGTCGATGATACAGACTTCATCGCCCCGCTCCGCGAGGATATAGGTGCGGAAAAGCTCCCCCACATACCGCAGCGGCTCAGGGCCGTCCTGTACAGCAAAGCCCAGCTGCTCGGGGGCCGCGCTCTGCTGCGGCGCGTCCGGCACATCAGGCAGGGCCGGCAGCGGCGGGCGTTCTGCGCCCACCGGGGTCGGCTCCCACGCGGCCATGTGGTCGCGGGTGACGTCCGGCAGGTCGATGTCCGGCTCCACATCCAGCTGGGATTCGCTGGATGCAGCCCGGAAGGGCGGCGGCTCAAGGGTGCTGTCCTGCACCGGAGGCTCCGGGCTGTGGAGGGCGGCGTCCATCGGCAGCAGTGCATCGGCTGCAACCGTTGTCCAGCTGTGTTCTGGCTCTGGAGCCGCCGTTTCCGGGGCTTTTGCAGGCAGCGGGAGGATGTCCTGCTCCGGGGCAGAGGGCTGTGCCGGGCGGGGCACTGCCGACGCCGCAGGGCGGAGGGGGCTTTCGGTCGGGTGCGGCAGGCTTCCCGGCTCTGCCTGCCCCGAAATGACTGCGGAAAGACCTGTAAAGCAGTTATTCTTTACATTTATATTTTCTTTAATTTCGCTGTTTTTCGATTCTTGGGATGCATCGTTGGCTTTATCTTCGTCGAAAACGAATCGTCTCTCCCCCGTGCCCGGCTGGCTCAGAGCCAGCTTGACGGCGTGGTAGACAAGGTCGAAGATGTCGTTTTCCCGGGCAAAGCGGACCTCCGTCTTGGCCGGATGGACATTCACATCCACGAGGTCGGCGGGCATCTCAAGAAGCAAGATCCCTCCAGGGAACTTGCCCTGCATCATGGTGCCCTTGAACGCCATCTCCATGCCCGCCATCATGGTGCGGTTGCGGACGTAGCGGCCATTGATATAGAAATACTGCATACTGCGGCTGGCGCGGCAGCTGCGGGGCTGGGTGATCAGGCCCCAGACCCGGTAGACGCCCTCACGGTTGTCCACCTCCATCAGGTCGCGGCTGAACTCCCGGCCCAGCACAGCGTAAGCCGCACTGCGGAGCTGGCCATCGCCGGGGGTGACATACTGCAGCTTGCCCTCGCGGAGGAACTTGAAGCTCACCTCGGGGTGGCTGAGGGCCACATGGCCCACGAGGTCGGCCACGAAGGTGCCCTCGCTGGAATCCTTTTTGAGGAACTTCATCCGGGCGGGCGTGTTGAAGAAGAGGTCCCGGACGCGGATGGTGGTACCGACGCCCCGGGCACCCGGTTCGATAGGCTGCTCTTCCCCGCCCTCGATGCGGTAGAGGGAAGCGCACTCGTCGGCCTCGGTACGGGTGAGCAGCTCGACCCGGGCCACGCTGGCGATGGAGGCCAGTGCCTCGCCCCGGAAGCCCAGCGTGTGGATGCTGTTGAGGTCGTCTTCCGTCCGGATCTTGCTGGTGGCGTGGCGGATGAAGGCTGTGGGGATGTATTTCGCCTCGATGCCGGTGCCGTTGTCGCTGATCTCGATGAGGCGGACGCCGCCCGACTCGATGGAGACGGTGATCTGGGACGCGCCTGCGTCGATGGCGTTTTCCAGCAGCTCCTTCACGACCGACGCAGGCCGCTCCACCACCTCACCGGCGGCGATGAGTTCTGCGGTGTGCTTGTCCAGAACGTGTATCTCTGCCATTCGTTTCCCTCCGTTTCAGATAAACTCAGCCCTTCAGGCTGCCGCTCAGGGTCTTTTTCAGCTCATAGAGGAAGTTCAGCGCCTCGATGGGGGTCAGGGTCTCCACGTCCAGCGCCTCGAGCTTTTCCATCATCTCGCTGGGGACGGCGGGCGAGGAATACTCCTGCAAGGCGTCGAAGTCCATCTGCTCCACCTTATTTTTCGGGGCAGAAGCCTCCAATGCACGCAGCACCTCGTGGGCGCGGCGGGTCACAGTGCCGGGCCTGACTCTTATTCACATCAGACGCAGCCGACGAACTCTAGGGTGTAG
>NZ_DAWCVJ010000136.1:0-3179 GCF_052358865.1 Faecalibacterium sp. | reverse complement strand
ATTTTAATGGGACGATGTTCTTTGATACCCACTTCCACATGGAAGCATGGTCAAAGATCTATCATGAACTGCACCCCGAGGACAAAAGCCCTCTTGCTTCGACGAAGATATGCGGCCCCTGCAATGACGTCATCCTGAAGAACATGGCCCCGTGGCTCACCCCTGCGGAGCGCCAGCAGTATTCAGAAAAGAAAGAGGCTCTGTACCGGGAGGCGTGCAGGAGCGATCCTGCCAGTTTACACCTCGTAGCAGGTGCTGAAGAGCTGCTGCAAGGCTTACAGAAGCGCGGCATCCCGTTCGCGCTGGCGAGTGCTTCCATAAAAGCGAATGTTGATTTCTACTTTGACGCGTTTCCGATCGGTCACTGGCTGAAACAACAGGATGTCGTATACGACGACGGAAGCTATGCCGACAAGGGCGAGATGCATCTGGAAGCGGCGCGGAGGCTGGGTGTTCCGTTCTCTGAGTGTTTGGTCATCGAGGACAGCGTCACCGCCATCGCTCTGGCAAAACGAAACGGCGCAGGCCGGATCGTGGGCATCGGAGAGACGGCAGACGGGTCTGAGCTGCTGGCACTGGGGGCAGACCACTACATCCACGACTTTACAGAATTTGATTACGGTTGGCTGGAAAACTGAGTTCACCCAATGAGTTTCCACTTCCACAGTTATAAAGCGGCTTCGAGCGATCGAAGCCGCTTTTGTTGTGCCCGGGAGACAGGACGCTTTGCACGGCGCAGGCCCCAAAAGTGGAAAACTGCACAGCGAGGTAAAATAAAATGCGAAGGACAGTTCCTTTGCAGAAACATCCTTCGCATCTTCGCAATATGTCCCAGACAGGAGTCGAACCTGCGGCCTTCCCCTTAGGAGGGGGACGCTCTATCCAACTGAGCTACTGAGACACACCACAAATATAATACCGCAAATGGAGCATAAAATCAAGTTGAACCGAAGAGAAAAAAGGTGTATCCTATAAGAAGAGGCTTCTGCGCTGGGGAACTTTGCGCGGAGGCGCAGAACGACTCGCCCCTCCGGCAGATGGCCGGAGGCGGCCCGGGAGGTTGCAATGGGAAAAACCAAAAAGAAAGAATGGACGCTCCGCCGCCCCAACAAGGGCTGGCTGGCGGGCAGCAGCGCGACGCAAACCATCTGCATCAGCTTCCTGCTGGTCATCGCGGTGGGGACGCTGCTGCTGACCCTGCCCATTTCCAGCAGGACGGGGCGGCTGGGGGTCATCGACGCGATGTTCACCGCCACCAGTGCCACCTGTGTGACAGGTCTGATCGTGCGGGATACATGGAGCCAGTTTTCGCTGTTTGGGCAGGTAGTCATCCTGATGCTCATTCAGGTGGGCGGCCTTGGCCTCGTCACCCTGACCAGCTTTTTTGCGCTGGCAGCCCGGCGGCGGATGGGCTTCCGCGACCTGCGGCTGCTGGGCGAGAGCGTCTCGGCAGATGGTCTGTCCAAGGCTACCGAGGTGCTGAAGATCGTCATCAAGCTGGCGGCGGCCTTCGAGGCCGTGGGCATCGTGCTGCTGCTCTTCGCCTTCGTGCCCCAGTTCGGCGCAGAGGGCGTGTGGGTCAGCGTGTTCACGGCCATTTCGGCCTTCTGCAATGCAGGTTTTGACCTCTTTGGGCGGTTTGGGGCCTATTCCTCGCTGGTGCCCTACGTCAACAACTACTATGTGCAGGCGGTCGTCATGTTTATGATCATGGCCGGAGGCTTGGGATTCATGGTCTGGGTGGAGCTGGCGGAGTACCGCAAAAAGCGGCGTCTCTCCCTCCACGCGAAGGTCGTGCTGCAGTTCTCGGCCATCTTCTGGGTGGGCGGTGCGGTGCTGCTGGCCCTGCTGGAGTGGTCGAATCCCAAGACGATGGGCGGCCTGTCCGTCCCGAGCAAGCTGATGGCGGCGCTGTTCCAGTCGGTGTCCACCCGTACCGCCGGTATGAATACCATCGACCTCGCAGCGTGCAGCCCTATCAGCAAGCTTCTGATGAGTGTGCTGCAGTTCATCGGTGCGGCCCCCGGCTCGACGGGCGGCGGCGTCAAGGTGACGACCTTTGCGGTGCTCATCCTGACCATCCGCAGTGTGGCACAGGGCCGCGACGACTGCGTCATCGGCGGACACCACATCGAGTCCAAAACGGTCTACCGCGCACTGACCATCATCGTCCTCGGCGCAGTGGCGGCGTTCGGCTCGGCTGTCGTGGTCTACTACAACACGGCTGAGACGGTGTCGGTCATCGACTGTATCTTCGAGTCCTGCTCGGCGTTCGGTACGGTGGGCCTGTCGGTGGGCGTCACAGGGCAGCTGAACACCGGCGCAAAGCTGCTGTATATGGCTTGTATGTTCATGGGCCGTGTCGGCCCGGTGTCGCTGGCCATCAGCCTGACGGCTAAGCCCGACGACAACAAGCGGAAGGTGCTTCCGGTGGGCCACATCAACGTGGGCTAAAAAGAAAGGCGTTCTGCCGTCTCTCGGGACAGGCAGAGCGCCTTTCTTTTGTTATAGGCTGTCCAGCTCGGTCTGAAGCTTTGCGAGGGAGTCCCGGATGGGCAGGTGCTGGGGACAGACGGCCTCGCATTTGCCGCAGCGGACACAGTGGCTGGCCTTTTCGGCGTCGGGGAAGTGGGCCGTCCACTGCTGACGGATGGCGTCCTTCTGGCCGAACATCCCCAGTTTGTTCCAGATGCTGAAATTGTCCGGGATGTCCACCCCCATCGGGCAGGGCATACAGTAGCGGCAGCCGGTGCAGCCGACCCTGATGTGGCTGCGCAGGATGTCGGCAGTCTGGCGGATGGCGGCGTTTTCGGCGTCGGTCACGGGCCGGAACTGTCCGAAGGTGGAGAGGTTGTCGCCCAGCTGCTCCTCTGCACTCATGCCGGAGAGGACGACCTTCACATTTTTATGGCTGGCCACCCAGCGCAGCGCCCACGAGGCGGCGCTGGCGGCGGGGTCCAGTGCGCGCAGCGGCGCAGCGGCATCCGGCGGGAGCTGGGCCAGCGTGCCGCCCTTGATGGGTTCCATGATGATAAGGGGGACATTCCGCTCTTCGGTGAGGGCGTAGCCCCGGTCGCCTGCGATCTCTTCAGCCCGGTCGTCGGTGTCAAGATAGTTGTATTGCAGCTGGCAGAAGTCCCACGGCTGGTCCCGCAGGATGTGCTCGAAGCCTGCTGCGT
>NZ_DAWCVJ010000135.1:0-3345 GCF_052358865.1 Faecalibacterium sp. | reverse complement strand
TCAATCGAACGCTGCAATGGAGATGGCGGAGAACAGTTTGCGCGTACGAGCGTTCGGCTCAAGCAATGCTTCGTTCTCTCAGCACATCTCAATTTTAGCGTAGGTTTGGGCATCTGTATCGCTCACTGGCTGTGAACTTTTCAGAACCAACACCATGGTAGTAAAATACTTGTTGGGAACACCCAAACCCTCGAACTGCATCCCGTGGATGCAGGCTGTTTTAAGCAAATAAAAAGGGAAAACTGTTTTACTTCTTGCGGAATTCTCCATACAGCCACTCTGCCAGCGCCGACATAATAGCCTTGTACTTGCTGGTATCCTCAAACAAGGAAGAGAAGGTGTCCTGCGCTTCGAGATAGCTGTCCTGTGCGGCAGTATCAAAAGTCTTGGGAAAGATGCTCTCGGTAAAGATCTGCGGGTCGGAGCTGCGCGCCAGCTTTGCCAGCTTCGGGTCGGCCAGCAGACGGTCATGCAGGGCGGTAAGCAGCACCCGGTCGGCATTGGTGAACTCGCCCTTGAACTTCTCGTTGATCTTCAAAATGATTTCGTCCAGCGGCTCCTTGGGGTCGTGGCCGAGAGCACCCTTCTGGGTGACTGGCTCGTAGACGCCCTTGGCGTGTTCCAGCTCGATGGCACCGGCAAAGGTCTTTTGCAGCTTGTAATACTCCAGTTGCAATTTGCCCTCCAGATCCAGCGGAGAGACCTCGTCCGGCGGCAGCAGCTTGAGCAGGTAAGCGCAGAATACGTTCTCCTTGTGCAGCTCTTCATCGAACATCCGCGCCACCTGTGAAACGTAGCCGTACCACTTGACAAGGCTGCGCAGCAGACGGCGGAACTGGTACCGCTCGGCCTGCGTTTTCTGGTTGTAGCGGTCTGCCACCGGCTTCAAGACGCTGCTCATGCGGCCCACGGCGTTTTTGTCCTGCTTGGTGCTGCGGAAATACTCCTTGGCAAAGGCTTCCACATCTGCATCGGAATAAACGGCAAAGCTCCGCAACTCCTTCTGGGTCTTGTAAATGAGGTCGGTGTTGACCTCCTGCTCCAGAAAGGTTTCCTGATAAAACGGCTGGAAGGCCTCCCGGATGTCCTCTGCCTTGTTCACAAAATCCAGCACAAAGGTGTCGGTTTTACCGGGACAGGTACGGTTCAGACGGGAGAGGGTCTGCACCGCCTTGACGCCCTTCAGCTTTTTGTCCACGATCATGGTGTGGAGCAGCGGTTCGTCAAAACCGGTCTGGTATTTTTCTGCCACGATGAGCACATTGAAGTTGTTGTGGAACTCCTTTTTGGTCTGGCTCTCTGCAATGTGGCTGCCGTCGGCGCGGACGTTCAGGGACTGCTCCGTGTATTCCACGCCGCCGTCCGGTACGGCACCGGAAAACGCCGCTAAGATCTGCACATCGTCATAGCCCTGCTCGGCAATATAGCGCTTGACCTCGTGGAAGTACCGCACCGCCGCCAGCCGGGAGGAGGTGACTACCATCATCTTGCCCCGCCCGCCGATCTTGTGGCTGGTGGTCTCCCGGAAGGTCTCTACAATGATCTTTGCCTTCTGGCTGATGTTGTAGGGGTGCAGCTCTTCATACTTGCGGATGAGCTTCGCCGCCCGGCTGGCAGGCAGGTCGGGGTTGTCCAGGATGGTCTTGGCGATCTTGAAGCAGGTGGAATAGGTCATGTAGTTTTGCAGTACATCCAGAATGAACCCTTCTTCAATGGCCTGCCGCATACTGTAAATGTGGAAGGGGTGGTGGCTGCCGTCTGGGTACTCGGTGCCGAACAGTTCCAGCGTGGCGGTTTTTGGGGTGGCGGTAAAGGCAAAGAAGGACAGGTTCTTGTGCCGCCCGTGGGAGGTCAGTTCCTTCACCAGCGCATCCTCCGGGTCGATCTCGTCCTCCGCTTTGCCCTCCAGCTCGGCATATTCCCGCAGCGCGTCCTCGGTGTCGGCAAGGGCGGCTTTCAGCTTCAAAGCAGAGGTGCCGGTCTGGGAGGAGTGCGCTTCGTCGATGATAACGGCATAGTTCTTCCCGGCGGTCTTGTTTACCTCAGTGTAGATGACCGGGAACTTTTGCAGCGTGGTGATGATGATGCGTGCGCCGTTGTTGATGGCATCCCGCAGGTCGCCGGAGTTTTTGTCCTCGCCGATGGCCTCCACCGCACCCAGCGTATGGTCGAAGCCGGAGATGGTCTCCTGCAGCTGTGCGTCCAGCACAGTGCGGTCAGTCACCACGATGACGCTGGCAAACACCGGCTTGTTCTCGGTGTTGAACAGGGAAGCCAGCCGGTACGCCGTCCATGCAATAGAGTTGGACTTGCCCGACCCGGCGCTGTGCTGGATGAGATAGTGCTGCCCGGCACCCTTCTGCCGCACATCTGCCACCAGCTTGCGCACCACGTCCAGCTGATGATACCGGGGAAAGATGAGGGTCTTGCCGTCCTGCAGGCTCATGAACTTTTGCAGGATGTCCATCATGCTGTCCTTCTGGAACACTTCTTCCCAGAGGTAGGCGGTAAGGTAGCCGTTGGGGTTGGGCGGGTTGCCTGCACCGCCGTCCCGCCCGGCACCGTTAGAGCCCTGATTGAAGGGCAGAAAGCGGGTGTCCTTGCCCGCCAGCCGGGTGGCCATCCACACCTCGGTCAGGTCTACGCAAAAGTAGCCCAGAATGCGCTTGTTGAACTGGAAACACACCTCCCGCGGGTCCCGGTCGTGCATCCACTGCTGCTTGGCGTTCTCCACGGTCTGCCCGGTGAACTGGTTCTTCAGCTCAAAGGCGAACACTGGGATGCCGTTTACCGCCAGCACCATATCCACCGAGTTGTGGGTGGTGTCGGAGTAGAACCACTGCCGGTTGCAGGTGATCTCGTTTTGGGCGTAGCGCTGGGCGTCCTTCTGGTTCAGCGCGGATTCCGGCTGAAAATAGCACACCCGGAACCGCCGTCCCCGGTGCTTGAACCCATACCGCAGCACCGAAAGCAGCCCGTCCGCATCGCAGGCATTGTTAAAGGCCGTGCAGAACTTCCGCACCGGGTTTACCGGGTTCTGCTTTTCAAAAAATGCCCACTCGTTGGGCTGGGTCTTTTGCACAAAGCGGATCAGGGTATCCACAAACAGCCCCAGCTTGGGGTCGTAGCAATCCCCGTTGCGGGTGTAGCCCCCGGCAGGGGAGAGCAGCGCCGCCGCAATGTCCGATTCAAACTGCTTTTCGGTGGTGTTGAGGGGCATGGGTAGACCTCCTTTATCAACATAAAAAATGTTTATTACATAGCTGTTCCAAAGTGGTATCATCAGCTCCACCGGGCTGCAATATGGTGCAAAAGCCAGTTGCGACTAATGTAAGCCCAGTGAGG
>NZ_DAWCVJ010000134.1:0-3433 GCF_052358865.1 Faecalibacterium sp. | reverse complement strand
AACCCGAACCCCGTGGAGGCCGGCCCCGCCGTCGCCCCCAAGGACGAAAGCGGCAAGTTCGACCCCACCAAGATCGCTGAGGCTTCTGATTTCGGCGACTGGGAAGAGCAGGGGTGTAAGGGGTAAATCTCTCAGATAGTAAAAATGCCATCGTGCCTTGAGAGCACGATGGCATTTTTTATCGCTCGTAATGCGTCCAGAGGCTCAGGATCTTGATGGTCTTTTCTTCCTCATAGACTTGATAGACCAGCCGGTGCTGTAAATTGATGCGGCGGCTGTACGCTCCGCCCAGATCACCGACCAGTTTTTCATAGGGCGGCGGCTTCTGGAAGGGGTCATCCCGGATAATATCGATCAATGCCTTCGCCTTATCCGCCAGATGTGCGGCTTTCAGCTTCGGGATGTCCTTTGCCGCCGTTTTTGTGTAGACGATCTTGTACATTTACCACTCCACGTCCTCTTCGCTCAGGCACTCATCCAGCGGCTGTTTCAACCCATCCATGACCTTCTCTCTCATGCCGGGCACCGAGACCAGATACAGCGTCTCCATCAAGCCGCTGTAATCCTCCGCGCTCAGCAGAACGGCGTCGCCGTCCTTCGTGCTGATGCTGAGCGGCTCATTGTACTTGATGGTCTGCTCCACATAGTTGAACGCATTCTTGCGGAAATTGGTGATGTTTGTCGTGGTCATGCTATCGCCTCCCTTATGTACATAATAGCGTACATAAAATGAAATGTCAAGCAGTTTCAACGACCCTCTGCGATTTTTATGTGATTCACCACATTCTCAGCACCTCTACACAGAGTTCCAGCGCTTTCCGCAGTGAATCCTTTCCCCAGTCACGGTCATCATGCCGCTCTGCGTTTGCAAGGGAATCCGCCGTATACAGGATTTGTCCGAAAGCTGCTCCGCGCTTCTTGGCGCAGGCCGCGAGGGCGGCACATTCCATTTCTACCGTTGCGCAACCTTCGGCTTTCCGGTACGCCACCATATCTCTCGTTTCCCGGAAAAAACCGTCCGTCGTCCATGTGATACATTCGCGGAAGGGAAGACCCAGTGCACGGAAGGTCTTTTCTATGACCTGCACTGCTTCCGCGGCCGGTTCTGCATACCGGGCGGCAGGAAGATAGTGATAGGATGTACCCTCATCCCGCAGCGCTTTGGTCGGGATGAGAAACTCGTTCTCTGCCATTTCGGTCAGCACGCCGCACGAGCCTGCCGTAATAATTTTCCTGCACCCGCAAGCAATGAGGCAGTCCATAAACTGCGCCGCAGCGGGCGCTCCCAGTGGGGCCTGACAAAGGCAGAACTCTTCGCCGTCATTTTTTATAACATAAATCGGGTAGGTCTTTGTGATCGTCTCAAAATGCTCTGCAACCGTCGCGCCCATCTCGGCAGCATAGGTATCGATGGTGTCTCCCAAAAAGGCAAAGACGCATTTCTCCGGCAGAGTCAGCTGCTCCGCCCCGTGATTGGGCTTTAATATCTCTATCGAGTCGAAATCGTATTCCAAAATGGGAAATTCATTTTTCTGTATCATGCTTCACCTCTCGCAATCCGGTTCAGTCTTTCCTTGTCCAATACCTCTACCCCGCCGCGGTAGAGCTTCACGATGCCCTCACCGGCGAAGTATTTGAGCAGGCGGCTCACCACCTCACGGGCAGAGCCCATGTACTTTGCCATCTGATCCTGCGTCAGGCGGACGTCCTCGCCGCCGGTCTTGGCAAGCTCGTCCGCGAGAAAGATGGCCAGCCGCCGGTCGGCGCTCATGAAGAGGATCTGCTGCATGGTCCACATGGTGTCGGAGAAGCGCTCGGCCGTCATCTGGTAGGCGAAGCACCGCACCTCCACGTTCTGCTGCATCAGGCTGCGGAAGACGCCCGCGCTGATGCAGTAAGCCTCGGTGTCCTCCTCGGCGTCGATGTAGAGGTCGAAGTTCACCGAATCCATCACGCAGGAGGCCGAGAGGATACAAATTTCGCCGCCGAAGAGGCGGTAGAGGGTCACATCCCGGCCATCGTCGGAGAGGAGGTAGGCCCGGAACTGGCCGGTGCGCAGCAGCAGGATGCCCACGCAGTTCTCCACCGGACTGTGGACACGCTCACCCCTGCGGTAACGCACAGGCCGGGTGGCGCGGCAGAGCAGCTCCTGCTGGTCGGCGGTCAGCTTGTCCCAGAAGGGGAAGGCGCAGGCGAGGCACTGGCGGTGCTCACCGCATCGAGGGATGGGAAGAACTTCCGGCATCTTGGCTCACTCCTTTCGCAGGGCCTTGGCGGCTTCGGTGCCTGCCAGCGCGCCCTCATAGACGGCCTTTGCCACCTGCAAAAGCCCGCCGGTGCAGTCTCCGGCGGCGTAGAGGCCGGGAACGGTGGTCTGCATCTTTCCATCGGTGACGATGCGGTTATTTTCCACTGCCGCGCCGATCTTCCGGGCCAGCGCCGTGCTGCCCGCAACGCCCAGCGCGATGAACACACCCGCCAGCTCCACGACCTCGCCGCCCGCCAGCTGGACGCCGGTGACTTTCTGCTCACCGAGGACAGCGTCGATCTTTTCGGGCCGGACGGTCACTTCCGGCGGAAACTGGGCCGCCAGCGGCGCACCGTTCAGCAGGAGGGTGACGCTGGACGCCACCGGAAGAAGGGCCTGCACCTCGTGGAGGGCGTATTCGCCGCTGCCCACTACCGCCACATCCCTGTCGCGATAGAAAAAGGCGTCACAGGTGGCACAGTAGCTGACGCCGTGGCCCTCAAGACCCGCCAGCCCCGGGATGCGGGGCACGGCCCGGGCTGCACCGGTGGCGAGGATGACAGCATCCGCCGGGTAATCTCCGTCGAGCGTCTCCACCGTGAGTTTATCGGTATAGGTCAGGCCCACGGCTTCGGTGGTGACGAACTTGACGCCCACCGCCTTGGCCCCCTCGATGCCCTGCCGCTCCAGCTCGGCACCGGAGATGGGCGCGGCGAAGCCGTAGTAATTCTGGATCCCCTCGGCGCGGTCGAGCGCACCCGGCCCCCGGGTGAGGACGGTGGTGTCCACCCCGGCGCGGGCGGTATACAGCGCAGCAGACACTCCCGCCGGGCCGGAACCAATGATGACGATGTTGGACATAGTGGGCCTCCTTATACTTCTTGTATCATCAAATCCATGCATTTTCGCTATTTGCTGGAACGCGGCGCTTGGTTGCAGCAGGTCTAAGTTTTCTTTAAGTGGAATCACGCGCTGGTAGCGCGGATTAAGTTTTTTCTTTCGGTCAAGTGGCTTGCGCTCCGCGCGGGCCAGAGGCAGGGAGGGGTGTTTCGACTCCCCCCTCCCTACCTCTGGACTCCACTCTCCCCGCAACGAGTTAAGGGCTGCTCGCCCTTAACAAACCCAAAGAAGAAGTCGAAACGGAAAAAAGCTAGCCGCTGCGCTAAGACGGGTTGCGATACCCAG
>NZ_DAWCVJ010000133.1:0-3439 GCF_052358865.1 Faecalibacterium sp. | reverse complement strand
GAGATAGGCTGCAATGCAGCTTTCCAGAGAACTGCTACCAGCAAATTCGACCTCGATGGTATACTCGCCACACCTATTTATATAAGGAGAACCGCTTGCACCGTCCTTTAACCGCTGTGAGTTCTTGTTCATCTGACGTTCCCCTCTCATGCCAAACCTCCTGCTGCCAATTCATAATGTGCTTCAAAATCAAATTTCCGGCGAATCCGTTCAAGAGCCTGATTTACCGCTCTTGTTACCGACCCACGCGATATTCCCATATCGTCTGCAATTTCCTGATGGGTCTTTCCAAGAACAAACTGCTGATGGATGAGGTCACGCTGTTTATCTGTCAGAACAGCCAGCATCGCATGAACAGCTTCATTCTCAATAATCTTTTCCAACATATTGATCGTGCGGTCAGCAATCTCACTCCAGTCCTCCGATAATGCGTGGTAGGAAACGCACACATTGCTTCGCCCTGCACCCTCGCACTTTGCCTGATTATCTTCCATCTTCCGCTCACCCTCAAACAAAGCACGGATATGCCACTCGCAGTTTTCAAAATACTCTTCCTCGATCACATCGCCCTTACCCTCTGCTGCATCGTAGGCATAGTCACCACAGCAGTCATGGATATGGAACACGGTGTTTCGCTTCCCTGCAGAAAACAAAACATAACCGCTGTTGTAGACCGTTAGATGACTGCCCTGATCAAATTCCCTGCGAAGCAGCACGATACCTTCCTCGAAAAGCATCTTGGGAGAAGGAGTGCGCTTTGCATGGGAAGGTGCTTCTACCAGTTCCTTGACCTTTTTCAATGTAAGCATTTTGTCCACCTTTCTGCCTTTCGGCTTCGGGTGAACTGAAAAAAGCAGCAAAAATCGTCTCAGATTCACCCGTTTTTTTTGAACGGGAATCTAAGATTCCTCTTGCTGCTTTCTATTTGTTTGAAGTCCCTATACTAATAGGAATCCGCAAAGCCATTTTGGAATACAGTTTTTCAAAAAATTTTGAAAAATAAAAAAGCCGGAACAGGATGAACTACTTGCAGGCGCACTACTGCGCTGCATTCGCTCATTCTGTTCCGGCCTATATCACATATTGCTACGGTATCGCTCTAACAAACAGATATTGTATTGTAGACCCAAAAGAACGTCTGATGGAGCTGGTCGGCTAACTAAGTGCCGCCTAAGATTCCACCTCTGCGCTTTCAGTGTCCGATGAAGCACTATGCTTCAGGCTTCTTTCCGGCAATCCTCCGCCGTGGCAAATTCAATGTTCTTCACAGGCAGACCGTGAATGTACTCCACCAGAGATTCGGCAGAAATATAATCTTCACAGCCACCACGCTTGATCTGGAGCATATTCTTTCCATCAACGACACTGCGATTCCCGATCCGCAGCCCTTTTGGGGTGCGGATTTCATGTTCTCCGTTGCTCATCTTTTCACGGCCTCCTTTGTGTTGGTTTAAGTTTCTTCTTATCTTCTATTCAACTTCACCTTTTGAACTTCCGCTCTTTTTTCATCTTTTTCATCTTGCATATTTACGATTTTTACAGTATAATAATTCAAAAGATGATAGAATATAGCATATATTATAAGCAAGTCATATCGCCGTGTCAAGAGGAAAATGTGAAAATTTATTGCATCTTACTGATTGAATATTTACAAATTCCATTGCACATTGTTACAGCACGATAACTACTCCATAGAAAGGTTGCAAACATGAAATTTGGGGAGAAAGTTCGCGATCTACGAAAGAAACATTCTTTAACACAGGACGAATTGGCGCAATGTCTGGGTATCAACAAACGAACGATCATCGGATGGGAGCGTGATGGCCGCTATCCTCGCAGTGTTGAAATGCTCGAAAAGATGGCTGATATATTCCATGTACCTTTGACCTATTTACAGCCGGATCAGTCTTTATTTATCGAACGTGCCGCCGAAGCCTACGGAAAAAAGGGCAAAATAGAAGCCCAGCATCTCGCATTTGAGCTTACTGAGCTATTTGCCAGCGGAGAGTTGACCCCGCAGGATATGGACGGCATTATGTATGAAATGCACAAAGCCTATTTTAAGTATCGAGAACAAAAACGAGAAAAGGAACGAATCATGAACCTGTAAATCACTGTTCTATTCACTATGCCATCCCCGAAAGGAGATTACATTATGGATTCTGCATTTATTCACCAAGCTGCTAATGAACTTGTACAAAATGTCGGAACTCGCAACATTAAACAGATCGCGCGCAGTTGTAGTCTGGACATCAATGAAACATCTCGCATTAAAGATATGTTGGGTTTACTTTCGCTCTATTTTGATAAGCCACTGATCCTTATCAATCGCCAGCTGGACAAACAGACAAAGCAGATGGTGTGCGGCTATGCGCTGGGGCATTATCTGGAGCATCAGCTGCTTATGGACCTGCATACCTTAAACAAGTTTCTGACCATTAAGGATAGGCATATTCTTCTTTACGAGCATAACGCTTTCACATCCCACCTGATGCTGGACAGTGATGAGGTCTATCAAATGACGAAGCGCGGGCTGGATGCTGCTCAGATTGCCGCTGCTAAGGGAATCCACCTTAATCTGGTGCTGGTAAAACTGCTGGAACTGCATCATCTGGGGTACGATCTGCGTCACTACCACGCCCAGCACCATGCGTTTATCAAACAGTTCAACCTTCCGGTACATTTTCAGTTTGATGTTGCCGCTGGATAAACTTATGTTCTTATAACCCTAAAACCCGTAATGAACGGCGCGTTATGCCTGTCCATCACGGGTTTTTCGTGTTATTTCAGTTTTGCGAGGATTTCATCGGCACTCATGCCTTCGGCCAGCAGCTTTTTCAGAACGGACTCTGCTTCTGTCTTTTTTGCTTCTTCTGCCGCTTTGGCATCTGCCTTTGCCTTCTTCGCTTCCAGCATTGCCACTTCTTTTTCGGCCTTCTTCAGAGCAGTCTTCTTCACTTTCAGGTCAGCCTTCAAAGTGTCAATGTTGGCGGTGATGGATGCGATCTCAGTATTCAGAGATGCAACAGTTTCCTGCTTCTCTGCAATCTGGGTTGCAAAATCAGTGGTCATAGCTTTGGGCCTATTCTTGCTTCCTTTAGTTCTGGGCATAATCAATCAGCCTTTCTATTATGTATTGTGGTTTTAGTATATCACCGGTGAAAAGATGAATCAAGAACAGATTAGGTGTTAGATATTCCAAATGTCAAATTAACATGTGGTCCGGTTTTATCGTAACCAAGTTCCACTTCAGCACTCTTTTTCACCTTGGTTTTTGATGCTTTATCTGCTTCAACAAGCTTTTCCCCAAGCGGTAAGATTTGAATAGCCTTCATTGCTTCTGTAATCTCGCTTTGAGCATCGTACTTTGCAATAAATCCACAATCCTGAAGATATTGAAATGCATCTCGTACAAGATTTTCAGAGATTCCTAGGGTTT
>NZ_DAWCVJ010000132.1:0-3507 GCF_052358865.1 Faecalibacterium sp. | reverse complement strand
GGTCAGACAGACCCATTTGTCCGGCAGCGGCTCCGGCTCGGGCGGCGTCTGTACCGACGATGCGGGGACAGGAGAGACGAAGCTTTCGTCCGGCAGCGGGGTCAGGTCGCTCTCCCGACAGCCTACGACTGGCTCTGCGCCGCAGAATATCCCCAGCCCGAACCCTGCCGCCGCCCCGGCCGAGAGCAGCAGGAGGCTCACCAGCCAACGCGGTGCCTTGCCGAATTTAAAAAAAGCCATTCCAAAAAACCTCCTTGTTAAGTCATTTCTGCACGGAAACTCCATTTACAAGATATGAATGGCAAAAAAATCTATGAAAACGCTTGACATTGCAGGGGGAGTATGGTATTATACTTGAGCAGTCAGCGATACGGCTTGAACCTCAGAGCGGTTACAAAACGCAGATTGCATCAAAACTTCATATGCGAGGGTGGCGGAACTGGCAGACGCGCACGTTTGAGGTGCGTGTGGTTTATCCTTGGGGGTTCAAATCCCCTCCCTCGCACCAAAGTCGAAACCCGCATGGGCACTGGAAGATTCAGTGTCCATACGGGTTTTTCGTTGTGTGAAAAACTTCAGGTCCGGTCGAAGGTGTGAAGGGGCGTTTCCTTGTTCTGCGGCAAAACTCCATAGAGTTGAAATGCGTTGGAAACATCCATCGCCGCAAAGGAGATGCAGACGTCAAGGTGCGGGAGCGGTGCCTTGACCCTGCTGTACGATTTCTGCTCGTCAGCACAAAAAAAGCCTCCTGCGCCGGAAAACCGGAACAGGAGGCTTCATTTTATTGTATGATGAGGGAACCGTAATTTCTGATTTCACACCCGATAATATAGCAATTCAACTTTTTAATGCAACAGCAACAGCGTTGAATTGCATATCGCAAATATGCTGTTTTCATGTTGCACTAATTTCTTGCCTTGCGATAAATGAAGAGCGCTATCGAAAAATGGAACAGAGACGTGATGTTTCAGCCTGCCTGCTGGTGCTTATCTAGCCGCATCTTATCGGCGATCATGGCGATGAACTCGCTGTTGGTGGGCTTGCCGCGCAGGTTGTGGATGGTGTAGCCGAAATAAGAATTCAGGGTGTCCACATCGCCCCGGTCCCATGCCACCTCGATGGCGTGGCGGATGGCGCGCTCTACCCGGCTGGCGGTGGTGTCGTTTTTCTTGGCGATCTCCGGGTAGAGGCGCTTGGTGACGGCGTTGATGTACTCCGGCTCATTCATGGTGAGCAGGATGGCATCCCGCAGGAACTGGTAGCCTTTGATGTGGGCGGGGACGCCGATCTGGTGCAGAATGTCGGTGACCTTCAGCTCGTCGCTGTCCACGCTGGCCGTGATGAGGCGCTTCTGGTGGCCGTGGGCGACTTTGAGCACCCGGCTGGCGAGGACATTTTCGTCGAAGGGCTTGACAAAGTAGTAGGCGAAGCCCTCGTCCAGCAACTCCTGCACCATCTCTTCGCTCTGGAACGCGCCGGTGACAAAGAAGGTGGTGTGTGTCCCGCCGGCGGCGACATATTTCTGCTTGACGGCCAGCGCGTCCAGCCCGGGCATGAAGGCGTCCAGCAGAACGACCTGCGGCCGTACCGCAAGCATCTTCTGCAAGATCTGAAGTCCGTCCTTTTCCACGACGGTCACTTCCACGCCCTTTTGCTCCAGCGCATCCCGGCAGGCCGCCGTAACATCCGCACTGGTATCCGACATCAAAAATCTTACTTTATCCATCGTACTTTCCTCCAATGTGTGCAGTTCCCTTTACGCTCTATATTTTACCATAATTTACCATGGAATGCAACAGGAAATTTTTACAATTTCTGGGATTTTCATAAAAATCTTCCGGCTCATTCCGTTCTCTGCATTTCAGCGGCGTTTTTTGCCTGTTCCAGCATGGTCTGGGCGAAAATGCCATAGCCCCGGGTGGGGTCGTTGACCAGAACATGGGTCACAGCGCCCACAAGACGTCCGTTCTGGAGGATGGGGCTGCCGCTCATGCCCTGTACGATGCCGCCGGTGGAGGACAGAAGGGTGGGGTCTGTCACCCGGATGACCAGATTCCGCCGGGGGTCAGCATCACTGACCCGCTCGATCTGGATGCGATAGGTGCGGGGCGTGCCGCCCTCGGTGGTGGCCCATATCTCGGCAGGGCCGGTGGCGACCTCCTGCGCGAAGGCGATCTCCCGCAGCTGGCCCGGAAAGTGGGTGCGGGTGGTGCCGTAGACGCCATTCTCACCGTTGATGCGGATGGTGCCGATGGCGTGGGCGCTCAGAAAATGTCCCTTCAGCTCGCCGGGGCTTCCGGCAGTGCCCACGCTGCATCCGGTGATCTCGCAGGGGACGATCTCGCCGCTGCGCAGGGCGACGCTTTCGCCGGTGTCGCTGTCGCTGATGGGGTGGCCCAGCCCCGCAAAAACGCCAAGCTCTTCGTCCGCGAAGGTCAGGGTGCCCACCCCGGCAGAGGAGTCCCGCACCCACATCCCGGCCCGCCACTGTCCGGAGGCACTGTCCCACACCGGGGTCAGAGTGGTCAACTTCTGCTCGCCGCTGCGGATATATACGACCTCCACGGCCTGTCCCTCGGCGGCGTCCAGTGCTTCCTTTACGGCATCATTGCTCTCGGTGCGAGTCTGCCCGATGCAGATGACCCGGTCGCCGAGACGCAGCCCCGCTGCCTTGGCAGGATTCGATGTGCCGCCGCTGGCCTGCCCGATCTCGGAGAACCCCACGATGAGTGCCCCTTCGGAGAACATCTTGACGCCGAAGGGGGTGCCGCAGACCGTCACCTTGGGCCGCTCTGCCACCACGGCCCGGATGGTCTTGATGGGGAACCAGCCGCCCAGCGTCAGGGTGGTCTGGTAGCTGCCCACGGCCCGGGTGCTGGCGACGTTCTGGCTCCCATGGCCGCTCTGCGGCTCGACCCACTGGAAGCGGGGGAGAGACAGGGCTTGTCCCGGCTCCAGATAGACCCGGTCCGGCAGGCTGCTGTACAGCCAGCCCAGAGCCGCAGCGAGGGCCAACAGCAGATACGCCGCCGCAAGCCCTGCCCGCTGCTGCCATGACCGGTGCTTTTTCTTCACGCCGAGGGCCTCCCTTGCTGTTTTTGGGGTTATTATGCGCCAAGAAAGGGAGAATTATCACCCGGCAGTTGACTTTTGCCGCGAATCTTGTTACTATAAATAAAGTTTCCGTGCGGGAGTGGCGGAATGGCAGACGCGCTGGTTTTAGGCACCAGTTCCAACGGAGTGAGGGTTCGACCCCCTTCTCCCGCATAAAAAATGGCCCCAAGCCCATGCTTGGGGTCATTTTTTATCTTGCGGAGAAGAGGGGCCGAACAGCACGGCCGCCCGCAGGCGGCAAGCGATCAGCCCGGCAATCTCGAGGAGAGTCTGCCAGCGCGGCTTGACGAACACCCACAGAATCCCTATACTATAAGGAGTAGAAGTAGCAAGAAATAAACAAGAGAAGGGACTGTGTATGTCCCCTTATGCTGAGTTTCGCATTCTGTGGCG
>NZ_DAWCVJ010000131.1:0-3528 GCF_052358865.1 Faecalibacterium sp. | reverse complement strand
CACCAGATGATGCCCCAGTGCCAGATGATGCCGTAGTCAGCACCGATAACATCCAACACCTGACAGAACTGATCGGACAGATGAAACCGATGTACCGTGATCCTCTGCGCCTTTTGGCGATGGGCTACACAAACCGGGAGATTGCAGAATCGCTTGGACTGACAGATGAAGTAGTTCGGATGCGGCTTTTCCGTGGAAGAAAAATATTGTGGAAGGAGTTGAACAGCCGTGAGTGAGCGGACAGAGATCTCTTTTGATGCAGCTTTGATGATGGCACTCCGTGCAGATGCACAGAAAGAACTGGACGAGCTGCCAACTCCGGCACAGCTTAAAGAACGCTACCCGGATACTTTCCGATGGGATGCTCGCCTGCAAGCGGCGTTGCATAAACGCCGCCCTGTGCTGAAACGAGTGCTTGTTGCGGCCCTGACGCTGGTAATTCTGACCCTCGGTGCGCTTGCAGTAAGCGCAGACTTCCGCAAGGCAGTTTATACGATGATTCAGAAGTTCCTGCCTGTTGAGATGCAGCTGACATATCAGGTGGATGGCGAGCCGTTGGAACGATTGCCGGATGGATACAACGATCATTATGTGCCGGACGGTTTTGAACGAGATTATGAACAAGGATATGATAACGAAATATCATTCCTTCATGCCTACGTTGATGCCAATGATAAGAACATCTTTTATTATGTGGACTGTTCCATAATTCAAGACTATGGACAAGTCGAAACTTTCGACAATGAGCATACGGTTTATGAGCGCATTAAAGCTGGAACAGCTGATGCCACACTCGGAACGAGTAATAATGGAGGACATACAGGATATGTACTAGTATGGGAGAAAGATGGCATTTCACATACGATTATTGGAAAGATACCACGTAAAGAGATTCTAAAAATTGCAGAGAGCATTTCCTGACGGGCTAATTCTTGCCCACACACTTGTAATTGCTTACAAATGTGCGGGCGTTTTTTTGTCGAAACATCCAAAGTTGACAAGACCTTAAACTTTTTTCCAAAAAGCTGTCACAAACACAATGTGAACTACGTTGACTAAACAAAAGCTCCTATTGGGAGCAAAAAATGGAGGTGAACAGCGAATCAAAATGACACGAGAAGAAATTATTTCTATGCTGTCAACGGAGTTGGACGAGAAATGGGACAATGGAATCACTTGTTTGATGGTTGAGGATTCGGATGCTTATATTCCGGTGATTGTTCATCATCAAAAAGATGGACTTATTGTTGAAGTAGAAGAACAAGACAAGAAAATCTATCAAATTGGACGAAATGAGCTAAATAAAACATCTTAGTCATCACCAAAAAAATCATTGAAATCAGTCACAATTTGACGCATAGAATATGAATTCAAACTTGATATGAGGTGATTCCAATGCAGAACTTAAAGCATATAAATATTATATAACAGATGTGAAGTCTGCCGCAAAAAACAACAATTACTACGAAGGCTATGTTCCGAAAGACTGGAAAACGCAGTCTCTTGCTGTGAACTTTCACAATGAAATGTTCACTTATAATGCATGGAATGTTGTAGGATGGGCGTAATGCCGAGGAAGTGCAAATGTCTTTAAGCAATCAAGAAAAATTTGTCAATAGTTTTTGGGTGATTATTCTTTTAGTTGCTGTTGGAATCTATTTTTGGGTGATTCCTAAAAATTCAATCGCAGAAGCGTATAGCAAGAAAAAACACTACAACTTGAAAAAGACATCAAGATTCTTGGCTGTTGGTTTTTGGATAATAGCGATTTCTTGTGTTCCAGTGCTGATTTCGCTGTGGTTTGATACTCCTTGGATCTGCATTATATGTGTGATTCTCTTGGTACTAGGGACATCTGTTCTACACGATTATGAGAGTGGAGGAAAATTGAAATAAATTTATAGCTTTTCATCTTGTGATGATGACAAACATCCCTCTATTTGCAACGACTGCAAAGTAGAGGGATGTTTTGTCTGCTTTGGATATTTTAATTAAAGGTTAGTCTTCTAATATGCCATGGTCACAGCCAAGTGAGAGATAATGCTCAATCTCACCACCCAGCACAAGCTGGGCATACTCCAGCGGCTTATTGTACAGCAGCCAGTCCAGTTCCGCCCGCCGTGTCGGGGTGTTGCCGTATTCATCCTCAATGGCGATGCAGTCGATGGCAAGGGTGGAACCGTCCGCGAACCGGGCTTCCACCCGGTTGGTGTCCATATTGTAGCGGCAGGAAAGCAATTTTGTCATAATAGTATCCTCCAAGACTTGATTTTTGGTGTGCGGCCACTCAAACCAATGCCGTCAAGTCGGTGGGGGATATGGATAACCTGTGGCTGGAACTGCCGTGGTGGTTTGATTGAATGAAAAGAAAAATCGTGATTGTGCTACAAGTTTTCTAGAAATTTATGTGCAGCTATACGATTTTGAAAAATTTTGTGGACAAACGAAATAAAATAGGCTTGAATTTCGTTATCTAAACAAAAAGCAAGGAGGGTAGGTTTGATGATTTGTAAAAATTGAGAGCATAAAAATAAAGTAGGAATTCGATATTGCCAGCGATGTGGGCAGTAGTGAAAGAAGGTATAGACAATGAAGAAAACTTTATATACATTTTTGGTTTGGAATTTTCTGTTGTTTGTAGCTGGTTTAAGTGATATTGTTTTTTATAGAAATCTTACATCGGTAGAAGGTATGACAATAAGCTGGACCCAGCCAGCGCTTGTAAGTATTACTTCATTTTTAATATTGCTTTCAATATATTATGGGATGCACCAGCTCCTTTTCGGAAAAAATTTTTATTTGAAACTGGAAATCAAGCAGGAAGACATAGATAAATTGCGAAATTCAATTTATGATTTTCTGAAAAAAGGCGAAATTGACCCCGAATAATTGCAGCAACACTTGAAGTGTTTGATAATTGCTGAAGTTGTTTTGTGGGGTGGATTCATCGTTTACTTATTTATATCAAAGGGCTACTAATTTTCAATTCTAATAATGGGGTAAAGTGGTTCGAATGAAAAAGATACAGAACTTTTTCTCGACGATTTTGCAAAAGCTGTGGAAAAGTCCGATAAAGGCGAAGGAAAACATGGAAGGAGGAAACAATATGAAAAAGAGGGCTACAATAGTTCTTGGCCTTGTGCTGATACTTACATTGGTTGGCTGCGGAAATAATGCTCAAAGTTCAGATGCGCACAATGCAGAATACGAAGAAGGCTATGCCGCTGGTTACGAGGCAGGGTATAATGACGGGAAACAGCAAATGACCGAAAGCCAAAAGCATTTTGCACAGTTTTCGGGTTCTTTTACGGCTACTGTTGAGCAACTCCTGCCCGATTACTATGCGCTGCCGGGAAAAACGGTTGCAGTTGTTCACTTCTTTCAGGACAGACCATTTTTGCTTCATTTCCAGAAAGACTTAACTGGTGAACTTATTGAAGGAACAGCTTATGTGTTTGAGTTTGAGACTTTTGAAGTTGAACTTCCAGACGATGAAGAAAATCCAAATATTTCAGATTATATGTATTG
>NZ_DAWCVJ010000130.1:0-3602 GCF_052358865.1 Faecalibacterium sp. | reverse complement strand
ATTGTGAGTCTGACGCTTATACAAAAGAAAACTGCCAGTGTATCTCTACACTAGCGGCTTTTTCATGGGCGCGGGTGGATTACGCAAGCCGCGCATCTAAAAAAGCCCCGCTGGGGCTTTTTTGCCCGCCGGACTGTACGGCGGGCCGATGCTGTTCGAATCCACCCTAGATAGTGAAACTCAAGATTCCATGTAAAACAAAAATCCAGCGTAATTACTACGCTGGATTTTTTGGTGGGCGCGGGTGGATTCGAACCACCGAAGCTGAAAGCAGCAGATTTACAGTCTGTCCCCATTGGCCACTCGGGAACACGCCCTTATTCATTTTCGTGTCCGTTGCCGGACGACTTGTTTAGTTTATCATAGCTTTCCCGTTTTGTCAACAGCTATTTTGATATTTCCCAAGAAAAAGACACGCTCTCCGACTTTACCGATCCCCGCGCCAAGACCGTCTGCGGCACAAGTCCATGGGCGGCATGATGGATATTTTCATATACGCTCACCGAAATAATGCTCCAAGAGTCGTACTCATTCATCATCTTTTACAAAAACGTGACTTTTTTGTATTTTTCCGGTGGACAAATGTCGGACGTCCGTGCTACAATAGGCTTTGTCCTTTCCCGGCTGCTTGCGGGCGGCGGGAGTTTCACACAAAGACAGGAGGAACTTTCATGTTCGAAAAAATCTTTCACCTGAAAGAGAACCACACCGACGTCAAGACCGAAGTCATGGCCGGTATCACCACCTTCATGACGATGGCCTACATCCTTGCGGTCAACCCCAGCATCCTTTCCGCTTCCGGCATGGATGCCAACGCAGTCCTGATTGCCACCTCGCTGGCATCCTTCGTAGGCACTGCCCTGATGGCTCTGCTGGCCAACTACCCCTTCGCGCTGGCCCCCGGTATGGGCCTGAACGCCTACTTTGCCTACACCGTCGTTCTCACGATGGGCTACAGCTGGCAGCTGGCCCTGATGGCCGTCTTCGTCGAGGGCATCATCTTCATCGTGCTGAGCCTGACCAACGTGCGTGAGGGCATCTTCAACGCCATCCCCATGACCCTCAAGAGCGCTGTCAGCGTGGGCATCGGCCTGTTCGTGGCCTTCGTGGGCCTGCAGAATGCCAAGCTCATCGTCAACAGCGACTCCACCCTCGTCACCTACCAGCACTTCAAGGGTGAGACCTTCTCCTCTGTGGGCGTGGGCGCTATCCTCGCTCTGCTGGGCGTGGTCATTACTGCCATCCTGCTGGTGAAGCACGTCAAGGGCGGCATCCTCTACGGCATCCTCATCACATGGGTGCTCGGCATCGTCTGCGAGCTGACTGGCATTTATATCCCCAACCCCGACGCAGGGATGTACTCCGTCATCCCCACCAGCTTTGTCAGCTTCGACTTCTCCGCACTGGGCAAGACCTTCGGGCAGGTGTTCAAGACCGACTTCTCCGGCGTGGGCATCCTGAACTTCTTCGCCGTCATGTTCTCCTTCCTCTTTGTTGACCTGTTCGACACGCTGGGCACCCTCATCGGCGTCGCTTCCAAGGCCGATATGCTGGACGAGGAGGGCAAGCTGCCCCACATCAAGGGCGCGCTGATGGCCGACTCCATCGCCACCTGCGCCGGTGCTGTGCTGGGCACTTCCACTACCACCACCTTCGTCGAGAGCGCTTCCGGCGTCACCGAGGGCGGCCGCACCGGCCTGACCTCCATGACCACCGGCGTGCTGTTCCTGCTGGCCGTGGTGTTCAGCCCCCTCTTCCTGACCATCCCCTCCTTCGCTACCGCTCCGGCCCTCATCATCGTGGGCTTCTACATGATGGGTTCTGCCATCAAGATCGACTTCTCTGAGCCCAGCGAGGGCATCCCCGCCTTCCTGACCATTCTGGCCATGCCCACTGCCTACAGCATCTCGGAGGGCATCGCCATCGGCGTCATCTCCTGGACCATCATCAATGTCGTCACCGGCAAGGCCAAGGAGAAGAAGATCAGCCCCCTGATGTACGTTCTGACCATCCTCTTCATCCTCAAGTACGTCCTGCTGTAAACGCTCCCGGCAACAGCAAAAGCCCTTCGCCATTTTTGTCTGGCGAAGGGCTTTTTTCTGCGCTTATTGTTGCAGGTGCACCCCGGGGAGGGCGGCAGTTCAGCCGCCGAACAGCCCGAAAAAGCTGGTATGGGTCATGCCCAGCACCAGAAACAGGACGATGAGGGCGAACAGCACCCCGATGATAATATCCATCTGGTGCACCGTCAGCGGGAACTTATCGTAGAGCTTCTCTTTCGGGTTGACGAAATCGGGGTCATTGTTGTTGAGGAACGTTTTGCGGCCCTCCGGAGCCTCTGCACGGGCTGCTTCGAGCTTGGCCTGCTCCTGCTCCAGCTGGGCTTCGCGGGCCGCCAGAGCGGCTTCCCGCCGGGCCAGCTCCGCCTCGCGGGCGGCTTGTTCTTTTTCGGTCATAGTTGTGTCTCCTGTTTTTAGATGGTGTTCTCCCCTTCGGGAAGGCTCTCCCTCTGGGAGAGCTGGCGCGTGAGCGCCTGAGAGGGCAAGCCCGGCACGACAGAGCCGCTGCACAGCGATAAGCTGGCCCTTTGTCAGAGCGATGCGGCCGCCGCGCTCATCCTTTCCCGCCAGCATCCTTGCCCCTCTCTGTCACGCCTGCGGCGTGCCACCTCTCCCAAAGGGAGAGGCTTTGGCTCGAGGATAGGCTCGTCTCCGTACAACCTCTCAGTCTCGCATACGCTCGACAGCTCCCCTAGTAGGGGAGCCTCTGGCGAAGAGGCGAAGTTTCCCGGCCTGCCAACGGCTCTCCCTCTGGGAGAGCTGGCGCGTAAGCGCCTGAGAAGGCTATTCCTATTATAACAAAGTGGACCGCCCACTGCAACGAGTGGGCGGCCCGATAAGCGCTCTCTTCCGGGGGATTTACTTCTTTGCGAGGTACTTGCGAATATCGATGGCGACAGCCACGATGATGACAAGGCCCTGCACGATGTAGGTGTAAGAAGAGTTGACGTTCATGAACTGCAGAGCGACCTTCATCAGCTCGAAGACCAGCACGCCGACGAGGATGCCGGGGACCGTGCCGACGCCGCCGGTGGTGGAGACGCCGCCGATGGTGGAAGCCGCGATGGCGTCCAGCTCATAGCCCATTGCAGTGTTGACGGATGCGCCGCCGGACTTTGCAGCCAGCAGGCAGCCTGCCAGACCGAACATGCAGGAGGCCAGAATGTAGATGCGGATCTTGGTGGCGTAAACATTGACACCGGCCACCTCAGCAGCAGCCTCGTTGCCGCCGATGGCGTACATGTACTTGCCGTGACGGGTCTTGTTGTACAGGAACCAGAAGCAGCAGGCCACGAAGAGGGCGATGATGATCAGCACAGGAACACCGAAGAGGGTGTTGGAGGCCAGAGAGGTGAAGTCCTTGTTCAGAGAGCCGATGGGGGTACCGCCGGTGTAGACGAGGCAGATACCGTAGACCACCTGCTGCATACCCAGCGTAGCGATAAAGGGCTGGACCTTCAGGTAGCTGACCACGAGGCCGTTGCACAGGCCCACGATGGCGCAGATGGCGATGACGAGGATGAAGACCACAGGGGTGGGCAG
>NZ_DAWCVJ010000129.1:0-3644 GCF_052358865.1 Faecalibacterium sp. | reverse complement strand
GCAAGCCTTTTTTACAAGTTTTTTGCTCTTTTTTCGCCTTTGCACTTTTTTACCAATTTTTTGCGGCGTTTTGACTAACGCTTTGACATCCCTGCATCGGATACAAATATAGCAATTCAACTTTTTATCGCAATTTTCAAAAATAGTGCCTATCAAAATGGCATGTTTGCGATATGTAGTTTGCGGATGTTGCTTGTGCATTCAAAACGCAAACTGCTATAATGCAACAGCAACAGCGTTGAATTGCATATCGCAAATATGCTGTTTGAATGTTGCACTAATTTCTTGTCTTGCGATAAAAGCATCCGCTGCCCTCATTGGGCAGCAGATGCTCTTCCTTATATAATAGTTATTTCTGGGCGCAGACCTGTTTGAGGTGCTCACTCAGTTTCATATTCTCGCTGTAGTCCACCGGCACTACGATGACGCTGGGCACATCCTGCCGGAACGCCTCTTCCAGCGTGGGGATCAGCTCATCCGCCTTTTCGACGCGATAGCCCTTGCAGTGCATCGCCTCCGCCAACAGTTTAAAGTCGGGGTTGGAGAAGTCCACATAGCAGTGCTCCCCGCCGAACTGTTCCTGTTCCTTCCACTTGATCAGGCCGTAGCTGGAATCCTCCCAGATGAGGGTCACGAAGGGCACCTTCTCCCGCACCGCCGTCTCCAGCTCCTGACTATTCATCATGAAGCCGCCGTCGCCGCAGAGGGCCAGCACCTTCTTCTCCGGATAGAGCAGTTTGGCCGCGAATGCGCCCGGGATGGAGAAGCCCATGCTGGCGAAGCCATTGGAGATGAGGCAGGTGTTCGGCTCGTAGCAGTCATAGTGGCGGGCGATCCACATCTTATGAGCACCCACATCGCTGACCAGAATATCGTCGCGGCCCATGACCTTCCGCACATCGGCAAGGATGCGGGCAGGCTTCATGGGGCAGCTGTCGTCTGCCGCCATCGCCTCATGCTCCGCCACCATCGTCTGGCGGAGGGCCAATGCAAACTCCGGCTCACCGGTGCGGTGGGCACAGCGAAGGATCTCATACAGGCTCTCCGAGATGTCGCCCACCACTTCCACGGCGGGCTGATACCGCTTGTTGACGTCGGCGGGGGCGCTGTCGATGTGCACGATGGTCATGTCCTCCCGCGCACCCCACTTGGCCGGGGCACACTCCACGATGTCGTATCCGATGGCGATGACCACATCGGCGTGGTCGAAGAGCTGGTTGACGTGGTCCTTCTGCGGGATGCCGATGGTCCAGAGGCTGTATTTGTCGTCCATCGGGATGATGCCCTTAGCCATCATGGTATTGACCACCGGGATATGCAGCCGGTCGGCCAGCTCGGTGACGGCGGAAGCGGCATGGCCGCGCACCGCGCCCGCACCCGCGAGGATGACCGGATTCTTTGCCTCGCTGATGATTTTTCCCGCCGCCGCAATGTGGGTCGGGTCGGCGTAGACATCATGCATCTGCTGGCGCTTGAGCGGCACAGCATCGGCGGGCATTTTGGCGATGTTCTGAGGCAGGTCGATGTGGGTCGCGCCCGGCTTGCCCTTCTCGGCGTGCTTGAAGGCCAGACGCACGATCTCGCCCACCGTGTCGGGGCGGATGATCTGCTTCGAACGCTTGGTGATCGGCTCAAACATGGCCGTCAGGTCGAGGTACTGGTGGCTGGTGAGCTGCATCCGGTCGGTGCCTACCTGTCCCGTGATGGCCACCAGCGGCGCGCCGTCCAGATAGGCGTCCGCCACGCCGGTGACTAGGTTGGTCGCGCCGGGGCCAAGGGTGGACAGGCAGACGCCGGCCCGGCCGGTCAGACGGCCATAGACATCGGCCATAAAGGCCGCGCCCTGCTCGTGGCGCACTGGGATGAAGCGGATCTTGCTGTTCCGGATGGCAAACATCAGGTCAAGCGTTTCCTCGCCCGGAATGCCGAACATCACATCGACGCCCTCGGCTTCCAGACAGTCCACCAGCACCTGCGCGGTCGTTTTCATTTCCTTCATTTTCTTTCCCTCCCAAACGAAAAAGGCAGCGCGGCCCCTTACGGGCCACACTGCCTTTGCTGCGCCTATTGTAAACGATTTTAAGCCACCCCGCAAGTGGAATTTTCCACAAAAAACGACTCACATTCGGTTTTTGCTCCGGCAGGCTTGACAAGCGGCGGGGCAGGCCGTATGATGAAGGTACTTTTTGCAAAGCGAGGTAGTTATCATGTCCAGCATCACCATCCGCGGCTGCTGCATCGGCGCTGGCCGCCCCAAAGTCATCCTGCCCATCGTCGCTTCCACAGCGGACGGCATCCTCAGCGAGGCTGTGCGTCTGGCCGCGCAGAAGGCCGACTGCATCGAATGGCGGGCCGACTGGTTTCCCGGGGCGCTGGACCCCGCCGCGCTGGGGCAGGTGTTGTCCGGACTGCGGGCCGCATTGGAGGAAAAGCTTCTCCTCGTGACCTTCCGCACCAAGGCTGAGGGCGGCGAAGCCGCGCTGACGCCCCAGCAGTACGCCAGTTTCTGCGAGGCCGTCTGTGCCAGCGGCTGCGCCGACCTGCTGGACATCGAATTTTTTCCGAACCGGGAGCATCTGTCGGCCCTCATCGAACAGGCACACCGGGCAGGCACAGCAGTGGTCTGCTCCAGCCACGATTTCCACAAGACGCCGCCCCGGGCAGAGATGGTCGCCCGCCTGACCGCCATGCAGCAGGTCGGGGCCGACCTGCCCAAGCTGGCCGTGATGCCCTGCTCCCCCTCGGACGTCCTCGAGCTGTTGGCTGCCACCGCCGAGATGGCAGAGCGCCGCCCCGAAACGCCCGTCATCACCATGAGCATGGGAGCGCTGGGTGCCGTGAGCCGCCTGTGCGGCGAAGCCTTCGGCTCGGCCATGACCTTTGCCAACCCCGGACAGGCCAGTGCGCCCGGGCAGGTTGCCTTGGATGTCGTAAATGAAGTCTTGGAGAGCCTGCGGCTCGCGTAACCCAGTGCGATTTGCAAGTATAGCAGTTTGCGCTTTTAATGCACAAGCAACATCCGCAAACTGCATATCGCAAATATGCTATTTTGATAGGCACTATTTTTGAAAATTGCGATAAAAAAGACAGCTGCGTTTTCCTGTTCCGCAGCTGTCTTCATTTTTACCCGCTCGTTCGAGCGAGTATTTCTATGACCGTATTATACAAAATATTCTTCCCGCCTGTCAATAGGGAAAAAGATTGCTTTCTGTCGGTTTTTGTGGTATCCTTGTTTGCAGGAAAGGCGCTGTTTCGTCAAACGCAGGCGGCTATGCTCCTCCCGGCTTTGCTACATCGTTCTTTGGAACGAAATGAGCATGGGAGGGTGCTTTTTGAAGTTTTCCTCCCGATGCTCATCGAGTAAAGGGGGGATGCCACATGACTCTTGCTGAAGTCTTTGCACTTCTGGCCTTCATCGTCAGTCTACTGGTGCTGTTGGTTCAGGTCGTGCATGTCACTTTTGACATTGCATGGCGGATTTCGCACGATAATGGCAATAACGACAAAAAGAAATGACCGCCCACAGCTCTCAAACTCTGGCGGTCATTCTTTTTGACTGTATGCCGGTGAGGAGCTAGCCGTTTGCGCGGACAGCGCCTTTCCTTATCTTTATTATAGACGTCAGCACGCGGATTGTCAAGCGC
>NZ_DAWCVJ010000128.1:0-3746 GCF_052358865.1 Faecalibacterium sp. | reverse complement strand
GAGCAAGGGCTACTCGCTCTTCACCGGCTTTACCCTCAAGTGGTACACCAGCCTTTTCCACAATGCGTCGATTCTGCACGCGCTGTGGGTGTCGCTGGAAGTGGCCCTCATCTCGGCCATCATCGCCACGGTGCTGGGCACGGCGGCCTCTCTGGGCATCGCGTCCATGGGCCGCAAGAGCCGTCTGCTGGTGACGAACATCACCTATATCCCGGTGGTCAACCCCGAGATCATCACCGGTATCTCGCTGATGCTGCTCTTTGTGGCTTACCAGCGCTTCGCGGGCGGGCTGGATTTCCTGCCTGATAACATCATGGGCCTGCCCACGCTGCTCATCGCCCATATCGCGTTCAATGTGCCGTATGTCATCTTCAACGTCACGCCCAAGCTCAAGCAGCTGGACATCAAGCTGTATGAGGCGGCACTGGACCTCGGCTGCGACCCCAAGCAGGCGTTCTTCAAGGTCATCCTGCCCGAGATCAGCCCGGCCATCTTGTCGGCCTTCCTCATCTGCCTGACCTACTCCATCGACGATTTCATGATCTCCTATTTCAACTGCGGCACGGTGGAGACGCTGCCCATCGCCATCTACTCCATGACCCGCAAGAAGGTCAGTCCGGAGATCTACGCGCTGTCCACCATCATGTTCGTGGTCATCCTGACCATCATCCTCGTCTCCAACGCCATGGAGAGCCGCGGCTACCGCCGCGACCAGCGTGCACTGAGAGGAGGAGATGCGAAATGAAGCGCTTTGTCATTCTTCTGCTGACGGCTGTGCTGGCGCTGACCATGCCGCTGTCGGCTCTGGCTGCGGGCCAGATCGAGGTTACAGAGGATGTGTCGGTCTCGGATGACTACGACTGGACCCGCTTCAAGGGCCAGAACGTCACCCTGAACGTCTACAACTGGGGCGAGTATATCTCCAACGGCTCAGACGACAGCGTGGACGTGGTGGCCGCCTTCGAAAAGCTCACCGGCATCAAGGTCAACTACACCACCTTTGACTCCAACGAGTCCCTCTACGCGAAGCTGAAATCCGGCGCGGCCAACTACGATGTCATCATCCCGTCGGACTACATGGTCGCCAAGATGATCGCAGAAGGGATGCTGAAACCGCTGGACTACAGCAACATCCCGAACTTTGCGAACATCGACGAGGCCTACCGCAACGCGGATTACGACCCCGAAAACGCCTATACGGTGCCCTATATGCTCTGCACCACCGGCATCATCTACAACACGACGATGGTGGACGAGGCCCCGGCCAGCTGGGCCGACCTGTGGGATGAGCAGTATGCGGGTAATATCCTGATGTTCAACAACAGCCGCGATGCCTACGCCATCGGTGCGTTCAAGAGCGGAAACAGCATCAACCCCCAGACCACCGAAGAGGTGGACGCTGTGGTGGAGGAGCTGAAGGCTCAGAAGCCGCTGGTACAGGCCTACGTCATGGATGAGATCTTCGATAAGATGATCGGCGGCGAGGCGGCGGTCGGCGTCTACTACTCCGGCGACGCCATCACCATGATCGACGACAACCCCGATCTGGCTTGGGTGTTCCCGGAGGAGGGGACGGTACTGTCGGTGGACAGCATGGCCATCCCCGCTGCCAGCGAGCATCAGGAAGCCGCTGAGATGTTCATCAACTTCATGTGTGAGCCGGACATCGGCAAGGCCAATGCGGAGTATATCGGCTACACCACCCCCATGCAGGCGGTATGGGATATTCTGGACGAAGATCTCAAGTACAGCGAGATCGCCTATCCCTCCGAGGAGATCGCGGCCAAGGAGAAGGTCTTTACCGCGCTGAGCGATGAGGTCAACAGCGAGCTGGACGTGAAGTGGAGCGAGATGAAGAGCTACGACGAGGGCGGCAGCGGGTATCTGTTCCTGATGCTGCTGCTGGCGATGCTGGCTCTGGCCTGCTTCAACATCTGGCGCAAGGTGCGCAGGAAAACGCGCAATATGTATTGATCCTGCGGGGGCTGTGCGGAGGCGTACAGCCCCTTTTTGTCGAGGAAAGGGAGAAAACGATGAGTGAATACAGAAGTTATACTGAGCATATGACCGTGCTGGACGGCGACAGCGATTTCCGCCGCTGCCTGAAGCCCAGCGCCCTCTTCCGCTATGTGGAACAGGTGTCGGCAGACCACGCCCGGGCCTACGGCATGGACCACGCCTTTTTTAAGGAGCGCCACAGTGCGTTCCTCGTGGGCAAACAGGCCCTCCGGGTCTGGCGGATGCCGGGCCGGGCCGAGAAGATAGCGCTCACGACGGCCTGTGAGACCTTCAAGAAGGGCACCATGAAGCGCCTGACCACCATCACCAGCGAGACGGGGGAGAAGCTGGCCCTCGTGGACTGCCGCTGGATGGCCGTGGATACAGAGGCAGGGCGCATCCTGCGCACCCCCGGCTGGAACACGCCGGACTTCCAGAACGACGACCTGCCCGAAGAACTGCCCCAGATCGTCCACAAGAGCCAGCCCCTGACGGCGGCAGGGGAGCGCCGGGCCAGCTACTCCATGTGCGACCTCAACGGCCACATCAACAACTCCCTCTATCTGGACATCGCCTGCGACGCTCTGCCGCAGGAGGTGGTGGAGGCTGCGCCGCTCTCCTTCGCCTCCATCAAGTACCACCGCGAGGTGCCGATGGGCCAGAGCGTGCAGGTGTTCTACGCCCCCTCGAAGGAAGGCTGGTATGTGCTGGGCCGGAGGGAGGAACACGCGGCCTTTGAGTGCTATCTGGAGTTCGGGGAGCCTGTCACAGAATCTTTACAAAAATAATTACAAAGAAATTACAAAAAACTATTGCAAAAATCCTTCAAAAGAGTTACAATATGGTTACAGGAAGGGCGACGTCCTTCTGGATCATGAAATCTTTTTCTTCTTGTTTTTGGAATATCGGGTGTCTGCCATCCTCCTCCGGCTGTTCTCCTTCACAGCTGTCGGCGGACACCGCACAGGCGATATTCCGCTTCGTGTGCAAAAAGGCCCGTCCGAGACTGGACGGGCTTTTTTGCATCCCCAGAACCGGCGAAGCCCGGCTCGTACTGGGGGAAAGTATGACCTTGCACCAATTTGGTGGTCAATTTGCCTGTTTTTCTGCAAAGGACATTTATAAAGTTTGGCGGGGCAGGGGTTTGTATTCTGCAAGGATTTGTGATAAAGTATATACAATCAATTCCTAAGTCGAAAACATGAAATTGTTTTGATGTGATCCGTTGTTGATGCGTTAAGAAAAAGGAGTTTGAACATGGCTTATTTTTACGAAGAACCCTCCCGTACCTTTGGCGAGTACCTGCTGGTGCCGGGCTACTCTTCTGCCGAGAACGTCCCCACGGCGGTCAGCCTCAAGACCCCGCTGGTCAAGTACCGCAAGGGCGAGGAGGCCTGCCCGCTGGAAATGAACATCCCCATGATCAGCGCCATCATGCAGTCTGTCTCCGGCGATAAGCTGGCCATCGCGCTGGCCCGTCAGGGCGGCGTCTCCTTCATCTACGGCTCCCAGAGCATCGAGAACGAGGCCGCTATGGTCCGCCGCGTCAAGAGCTTCAAGGCAGGCTACGTCGTCTCCGACTCCAATCTGGCCCCCACCGCCACCCTGCATGATGTGCTGGAGCTGAAGGCCCGCACCGGCCACTCCACCATCGCCATCACCGCCGACGGCACCCCCAACGGCAAGCTGCTGGGCATCGTGGCTTCCCGCGATTACCGCGTCAGCCACCCCCCCGGCGATGCCACTGG
>NZ_DAWCVJ010000127.1:0-3886 GCF_052358865.1 Faecalibacterium sp. | reverse complement strand
GTGCGGGGCCGCTTTTCGCCGGACGCATTGGCCTGAGCCGGGGCGGGTGCGTGATTCTGTTCTTTTGTCTGTGCCATCGAAAACCTCCAAAAATTCAATCAGCAAAGCACAGGCCCATCTGCAAAAGATCGCCTGTCCTGCATTAGGGGAAGCATAAAAACGCATCTGCTTCCGTCGGATGCATCGTATAGAAATTATTTTATCAGTGTGGTTTTCTGCCGCACTGTCTGTTCCGCAGGAAGCCTCTTGCCCATCCAGTCCATCTGTTCGATGCGACCGCGGCGCTTCGGCAGGAACGCTGTGAGCGCACCCTCGGCACGCCCCTATACGCATTTCGTTGCAACAAGTATAGTATTTCTCGCCTCTTTTGTCAATCCAAGCTTGGGCCGGACGGCGGCAAATTATGCCCTGCCCTCTTGACAGACGGGCCAAAATGGCTCTAAATAGAGGTATGAATTTTATTTCAGGAGAAACGCATGAAACAGGTTGAAGTTTACACCGACGGCGCGTGCAGCGGCAATCCCGGCCCCGGCGGCTGGGGCGCGGTGCTGCGCTACCGCTTTAACGGCAAGGTCTACGAGAAGGAGCTGAGCGGCGGCGACGCCTCCACCACCAACAACCGGATGGAGCTGACGGCCTTCATCGAGGCCCTGCGCCAGCTCAAGGAGCCTTGCGAAGTCCGCCTGTGCTCCGACAGCCAGTACGTCATCAACGGACTGGAAAAGGGCTGGGCCAAGGGTTGGAAGCGCCGGGGCTGGAAAAAATCCGACGGCTCCCCCGCCCTGAACCCCGACCTCTGGGAACAGGCGCTGGAGCAGGAGGCACGCCACAAGCTCACCTACGTCTGGGTCAAGGGCCACGCAGGCCACCCGGAGAACGAACGCTGCGACCAGCTTGCGGTCGCCCAGAGCCAGGCACATGGCGGGAGACAAGGACGATGAACGATACTTTTCTGCCCGGGAACGGGTTCGACACCTACGAAGAGCAGGACCGGGTCCTGATGGGCCTGAGCGGCAGCGTGCGCAGCGGCGTGGCGGTCCGCATCCTGCAGCAGCAGGGCTTTGCCGTGGCGGCAGCCGTCGTCTGGCTGGCCGACACCCCCGAAGAGCACGCCGCCGCAGAGGCGGCCAAGGCACTGGCCAAAAAGCTGGACGTGGAGTGCCTCGCCCTCAACGCCGAGGCTCTGGCCGGGCAGGACGTCGATGCCGCCCGCTTCGCCGCCCTGCTCACCGCCGCCGACAAGCTGGGCATCCAGTATGTCGCCTCCGGCCACTATGCCCGGATGGAGACCGACACACAGGGCGTGAGCCACCTCTTCCCGCCCGAGAGCGGCGCTCCGGACGAGAGCAACCGCCTCGCAGCCCTTTCCCCCGAGGTTCTGGCCCGCCTCATCCTCCCGCTGGGCGATTTTGCACCCGAGGATGTGGAGGATATGGCGAAAGATTTTAAACTCTAAAATTCCTTCTGTTCCCGGTCAGCGTCCTTGCCCTCTCCGTCACCTGCGGTGACACCTCTCCCAAAGGGAGAGGCTTTCGCTTTTCCGTCACGTCAAAGGCTCTCCCTTTGGGAGAGCTGGCGCGTCAGCGCCTGAGAGGGCAAGCCCGTTAAAGCAAAAAATCCCCCGTGCAGCTGCGCCGCACGGGGGATTTCATTTTTTCATCAGTTCTGAGGATGCACGATGTCGCGCCAATCGAGGTCGCCGCGCTCAAGGCCGTGGATGAGGACTTCCGCAGTGGCGATGTTAGTGGCCAGCGGGATATTGTGCACATCACACAGACGCAGCAGGGTCATCTCGTTCGGCTCGCTGGGCTTTGCGTTGATGGGGTCGCGGAAGAACAGCAGCAGATCGACCTCATTGCAGGCGATGCGGGACGCGATCTGCTGATCACCGCCCTGTACACCTGCCAGAAAGCGCTGAACCTGCAGACCGGTGGCTTCGGCGATCATCTTGCCGGTCGTTCCGGTGGCCACCAATTTATGCTGGCTCAAAATCCGGCAATATGCCGTACAGAACTGCACCATCAGCTCTTTTTTGGAGTCATGCGCAATCAGTGCAATCGTCATCGGTCAACCTCTCCTTTTCCCATTCCCCTGTCCGGGGCAATCATCTTGCACATATCATAGTATCACAGTTTCCGTCTTTTTACAACTGTTTTTCAGCCAAAAGTCCCAAATTTTCATAACTTTCTGCCAAATCCACGCACCATCGCTCAGGCGGCGGGCTGGTCTGCGGGGGCGTCGCCGTTTTCCACGATCTCCGGCGCGTCCTGCCCGTCCACGGCTGCATCCGAAGCGCTGTCTGCCCCCGGCTCTTCCACGGTCAGGGTCCCCTCCTTCAGGGCAGCGTAGGCGTTGAAGATGTCGGCCACAAGGTTGCCTGCGCGGGCACCGCCGCCGCCGTACTCGATGACGATGCCCAGCGCGATCTCGGCGTCCTCCGCCGGGCCGTAGGCGATCATCATGGTGTTGGTGTAGTGCTTGCGGGTGCTGCCGACGTAGTACGTCTCGCTGCGCTGCGGGGTACCAGTCTTACAGGCGATGGTGATGGGGTAATTGCTCAGGCCCGATACCGTCTCCGACACGCCGATCATGCCCTGCTTCACGAGGTCGAAGGTGTCGCCCCGGTCCTCGATGACGTCCATCACCTCGGGCTGAGTCTCCTGCAGCACCTCGCCGGTGTTGGTGTCAAGGATGGCCTTGACGAAGTGGGTGCGGTAGCGGATGCCCCGGTTGGCCAGCGTACCGGCATAGGTGGCCAGCTGAACAGGGGTGACGACGGTGTTGCCCTGACCGATGGCCGCCTGAACGTCCAGCGAGGCCGTATAGTTGGAGTCGTTCTTGGTTGTCAAACGGCCGGTGGCCTCGTTGACCTCCACGCCGGTGCGGACGCCGAGGCCCATCTTGTAGGCGTAGGCGTCGTAGACGTCACTGGTGGTGCGGCGTCCCACGTCGTAGAAGAAGATGTTGCAGCTCCACTTAATGGCCGTGATGACGTCGATGTTGCCGCTGTGGCCGTGGCGGGTGCACTTGGGGCGGTAGGTATCATAATAGGTATACACACCGTTGCAGTAGACCGTGGAAAAGCGGTTGATGACGCCGGCATCCAGCGCCGCCACCGCCACGGCGGGCTTGAAGGTGGAGCCGGGGGTGTACAGGCCCTGCAGGGCGCGGTTGAGCAGCGGCAGGCCGGGGTCCGCGCTGTACTCACTGTACTGGGTGGCGAAAAGGTTCTGGTCGTAGCTGGGGTAGTTGGAGGCCGCCAGCACGCTGCCGTCCTTAGTACTGATGACCACCACCGCACCGGCAGCGGCCTTGGCCGAGCTTCCGGTGTTGTAGGTGCTGTTGATCATCTCGATGTTCTTGGCCAGCGCCTTGTCCACGGCCTGCTGGAACGCGCTGTCGATGGTGAGCTGGACGGTATGGCCCGGCTCCGGCACCGTCGTCATGGCCGTACCCACGATGACGCCGTCCGAGCTGCGGGTGATGGTCTCGACGCCGTCCCTGCCCCGCAGCTCGTCTTCGTAGACGGCCTCAAGGCCCGACACGCCGATCATGTCGTTCATATTATAGCCCTTTTCCCGCAGAGGGTAGGTGGTCTGACCGTTCTCGTCCGTCACCTTCCACTTTTCGGCGGTGATCTTGCCCACGCGGCCCAGCACATGGGGGATGATGTCCCCCTCGTCGTAGCTGCGGGTGCTGGTCTCCACGATCTCCACGCCGGGCAGCGTCAGGCTGTTCTCCTTGATGGTCGCTACCGTCGTTTCGCTGACATTCTCAGCCATGACGAAGTTGTTGACGTTAGAGAACGCCTGCTGCTGCATCTCATAGAGGATGCCGCCCAGCACTCACTGCCAATGGAGTGACTAATTATCCAGCTTGTAATCCT
>NZ_DAWCVJ010000126.1:0-3911 GCF_052358865.1 Faecalibacterium sp. | reverse complement strand
GCACCGGCCACTCCACCATCGCCATCACCGCCGACGGCACCCCCAACGGCAAGCAGCTGGGCATCGCGGCGTCGCGCGATTACCGCGGCAACAACACCCCCGACGATGCCTCTGTCACCACCTTCATGACCCCCATCGAGAAGCTGGTCACTGCTCCGGAGAACACCTCTCTGCACGACTGCAACAACATCATCTGGGACAACAAGATCAACACCCTACCTCTGGTGGACGCCGAGGGCAACCTGAAGTATATCGTCTTCCGCAAGGATTACGACTCCCACAAGCAGAATGCCAACGAGCTGCTGGATAAGAACAAGAGCTATGTGGTCGGCGCCGGCATCAACACCCGCGACTACGCCCAGCGCGTGCCCGCACTGGTGGAGGCTGGTGTAGACGTCCTCTGCATCGACTCCTCCGAGGGCTACTCTGAGTGGCAGAGCCGCACCATCGGCTGGATCCGTGAGCACTACGGTGATACCGTCAAGGTGGGCGCAGGCAACGTCGTGGACGCCGAGGGCTTCCGCTTCCTCGCCAAGGCTGGCGCAGACTTCGTGAAGATCGGCATCGGCGGCGGCTCCATCTGCATCACCCGTGAGACCAAGGGCATCGGCCGCGGTCAGGCTACCGCTGTCATCGAGGTGGCCAAGGCCCGCGATGAGTACTACAAGGAGACCGGCATCTATGTGCCCATCTGCTCTGACGGCGGCATCGTCCACGATTACCACATCACTCTCGCTCTGGCCATGGGCGCAGACTTCGTCATGCTGGGCCGCTACTTTGCCCGCTTCGACGAGAGCCCCACGAACAAGGTGCGCATCAACGGCCAGTATATGAAGGAGTACTGGGGCGAAGGCTCCAACCGTGCCCGCAACTGGCAGCGCTACGACCTCGGCGGCTCCACCAAGCTGAGCTTCGAGGAGGGCGTGGACAGCTACGTCCCGTATGCCGGCCCGCTGGCGGACGGCGTCCAGACCACTCTGTACAAGGTCAAGAGCACCATGTGCAACTGCGGCGCACTCTCCATCCCCGAGCTGCAGCAGAAGGCCAAGCTGACCGTCGTGTCCTCCACCTCCATCGTCGAGGGCGGCAGCCATGACGTCGTGCTGAAGAACGCTACCCCCAGCATCATGAACGGCTGAGTTTGAAAAAATGAGCACCTGCGGCGCTGATGAGGCGCTGCGGGTGCTTTTTGCATCCACAGAAGCAGGGGAGAGCCGCCCCGAAACGGCGGAATAAAATGCCGGTAAAGAACTTGCAAAAAACATTTTTCTTTTCTGCCGTCATTTTCTGCCAAAACCTCTTGCGTCGGCCCGTCAAAGATGCTATAGTGGTACAAACGCCCTGTCATGACAGGGCGAAACGTGCGCTGTGCCCGAAAATGCGCGGTGGCGCAGAGCTGGTTTGGCAGCACCCGCTGTGAGGGTGTGCAGAAAAAGAGAGGAAACTTTTCATGAGTGAGATCAAAGTTGTGCCGTACATCCCGGATGAGGACTACGACAATCCGGCAATGGTCGTTGATTTTTATGAGTTCACGATGGCCAACTGCCTGTTTTTAAACGGCTTTAAGAACACCACCCTTGTCTTCGATATGTTCTTCCGCAAGAACCCGGACAATCAGGGCTATTCCATCAGTGCAGGCCAGCGCAAGCTGACCCGTTTCCTGCTGAACTACCACTTCAACGAGCAGGACGTCCACTGGCTGCGTACCAAGGGCATGAGCGAGGAGTTCTGCGAGTATCTGCGCACCTACCGCTGGAAGGGCGATATGTACGCCCTGCCGGAGGGCACGGTCTGCTATCCTCATGTCCAGATGGTGCGCATCGAGTGCGACCTCGTGGGCGCGATCCTCATCGAGACCTACCTGCTCCAGACCATGAACTTCCACAGCCTCATCGCCACCAAGGCCACCCGCATCACCGGCCTGAACACCCACACCCCACGCAGCGTCATGGAGTTCGGCACCCGCCGCGCACAGGGCGAGAGCGCAGGCAACGACGGCGCATATGCGGCCGTTCTGGGCGGCTGCATCGGCACGGCCAACTGTCTGGCGGAGATGAAGTTCGGCTCTGAGGTCAAGGCCGTGGGCACGGTGGCCCACAGCTTCATCGAGTTCTTCCCGACCGAGTTCGACGCCTTCAAGGCCTTTGCCGATACCTACCCGGACTCGGTGAGCCTGCTGCTGGACACCTACAACATCATGGAGAGCGGCCTGCCCAATCTCATCAAGCTGGACGACTACCTCATCGAGAAGTATCCCAATGACCCCAACCGCCGTGTCAAGAGCGCCCGCATCGACTCCGGCGACCTTGCCCGCGGCTCCAAGCGTCTGCGCAAGGCGTTGGATGCAGCAGGGAAGTCCTACATCAAGCTGGTGGCCTCCAACGGTCTGGACGAGAAGAAGATCGCCAACATGGAGCTGTACGAGCACGCACACTTCGACTCCTACGGCGTGGGCGAGAACCTCATCACCTCCGCCTCGGACCCCGTCTTTGGCGGCGTGTACAAGCTGGTGGCGGTGAAGCGGCCGGACGGCACTTACCAGCCCAAGATGAAGTGCTCTGACTCTGCCAGTAAGGCCATCATCCCCGGCAAGAAGATGCCGTGGCGTCTCTATGACGAAAATGGTCAGGCCCAGTGCGACCTCATCGCAATGGACGGCGAGGTCATCGAGGCGGGTAAGCCGGTCACGATGGTCAACCTCGACTCCGACGCCATCGAGCGCACCGTCACCTTCGTCCCCACCCGGGTCAAGCAGCTGCTGGTGCCCCACATCCTGCACGGTGAGCTGGCCATCGAGCTGCCCTCCATCGCGGAGAAGAAAGCCTATATCGCAAAGCAGCTCACCGAGGAGACTTGGGAAAGTGAGCTGCGCATCGAGATGCCCCATAAGCACTACGTCAACATGACCCCGGCCGTGGCGGACTGCCGCTCCCGTATGTACGCAGAGCTGCACGGCGGCAAGGTTTAACTTGACAAAACAGCATTTCTATTGTATCATATGAGCTGCCGCTTGCAGGAATGTGGGCGGCAGCTCATTCAGAAGCCGCTGTGGTGAAATTGGCAGACACGAGGGACTTAAAATCCCTTTCTGGAGACAGAGTACGGGTTCGACCCCCGTCGGCGGCATGGAAAAGCCCCCGGAAGCGTAACGCTGCGCTTCCGGGGGCTTTTTGCGTCTCGTGAAAAGATACTGGACTTGGGTATTTGCTCTATCGGAGGGGGTATTATATTACTCCTTGTTAAGTTCTTCCTCCTGCGCGTGGAACCGCTCAAGGAAGCTGTGCTCCACGCCCTCGGATTTATAGCCGGGCATGGTGTCCAGCGCCACGGCGTGGATGCTGCGGAAGATGCTGTTCTCGATGTTAGGGTTGTCGCGTTTCAGTCGGCGGAGCAGGATCTTCGTCTCCTGCCGCTTGGAACCGCCACCGCCATTGTCGCACATGGTGCAGTTCTCAGTGAAGCGGCAGGCGCACTGGATGAATTCCAGCTCGTTGTATCGCTTCCATGCCAGAATGTCCTCCTCCCGGATGCAATACATCGGGCGGATGAGGGTCATGCCGGGAAAACTGGTGCTGTGGAGCATGGGGGGCATGGCCTGCAGCTGAGAGCCGTAGAACATACTCATGACGGTGGTCTCGATGACATCGTTGAAGTGATGGCCCAGTGCGATCTTGTTGCAGCCCAGCTCCTTGGCCTTGCTGTAGAGGTGGCCGCGGCGCATCCGGGCGCAGAGATAGCAGGGGTTCTTGTCGGTGTTGTTGGCCACCGAGAAGATGTTGCTCTCAAAGATGGTCACGGGGATGTGGAGAAGCTCGGCGTTGGATTCGATCTTCTGGCGGTTGATCTCGTTGTAGCCGGGGTCCATCACGAGAAAGACCAGTTCAAAGGGCACATCGCAGTCTGACTCATAA
>NZ_DAWCVJ010000125.1:0-3972 GCF_052358865.1 Faecalibacterium sp. | reverse complement strand
AACGTCCCATTCCGACCATCAGCCTATGAAAACATTATACCCCCCCCCTGTGATTTTGTCAATATTATTCTTGTTTTTCATGATATTCCCAAATTGTCCCTGTATCCGCTATGCAGGTTTCACAAAATTGCAGAAAAACTTGCCCGCTTCGCCAGAGGCTCTCCCCTTGGGAGAGCTGGCGCGGAGCGCCTGAGAGGGCAAGGACGCTGCCAAAAAACAAAAGCACAGCGATACCATCAGCTCTGTCAAAAGCCGATATTATCGCTGTGCAGTTGCTCTCGGAGGACGGGCTTGCCCTCTCCGTCATTGCTTTGCAATGCCACCTCTCCCAAAGGGAGAGGCTTTCCTTATTCGTACAGGGGGAACGCCTTGGTCAGGGCCAGCACGCGGGCGGAGATGTCGTCTTTCTTCTCGTCGTAGTGCCAGATGCAGTCTGCGATGCAGTCCGCGATGACCTTCATCTCGGCCTCGCCCATGCCCCGGGTAGTGACGGCCGGAGTGCCCAGACGGACGCCGGAGGTCACGAAGGGGCTGCGGGTCTCGCCGGGGACCGTGTTCTTGTTGGCGGTGATGTGGACGCTGTCGAGGCGGGCTTCCAGCTCCTTGCCGGTGCACTCCTCCTCCCGCAGGTCCACCAGCATCAGGTGGTTGTCTGTGCCGCCGGACACCAGCTTGACGCCCCGGGCCTGCAGCTGTGCGGCCATGGCCTGCGCGTTCTCGACGATCCTGCGGGCGTAGTCCTTGAACTCCGGCTTGAGGGCCTCACCGAAGCAGACGGCCTTAGCCGCGATGACGTGCTCCAGCGGGCCGCCCTGCGTGCCGGGGAAGACGGCGGAGTTGATGCGCTTGGCCAGCACGGCGTTGTTGGTCAGGATGAGGCCGCCGCGGGGTCCGCGCAGGGTCTTGTGGGTGGTGGTGGTCACGACATCGGCATAGGGCACGGGGCTTTGGTGCATCCCGCCGGCCACGAGGCCCGCGATGTGGGCCATATCCACCATCAGGTAAGCGCCATAGCCGTGGGCGATCTCCGCCAGCTTCTCGAAGTCGATGGCACGGGGGTAGGCCGAAGCGCCCGCCACGACCATCTTCGGGCGCACCTTCCGGACCTGCTTTTCCAGCTCGGCATAGTCGATGCGGCCATCCTCACCGACGCCGTAGGAGACGAAGTGGTAGTTCTTGCCGGACATATTCACCGGCGAGCCGTGGGTCAGATGACCGCCCTGCGACAGGTCCATTCCCATGACGGTGTCGCCGAGATCCAGCAGGGCAAAGTAGACGGCCAGATTGGCCTGTGCGCCGGAGTGGGGCTGGACGTTGGCGTACTTTGCGCCGAACAGCTTGCAGGCGCGCTGGATGGCGATGTTCTCCACCTCATCCACGTAGGCGCAGCCGCCGTAGTAGCGCTTGCCGGGCAGGCCCTCGGCGTACTTGTTGGTGAGGATGCTGCCCATCGCGGCCATGACGGCGGGCGAGACGATGTTCTCGCTGGCGATCAGCTCAATGTTCTCCCGCTGGCGGGTCAGCTCACGGTTCATGGCCGCAGCCAGCTCCGGGTCGGCCTTGTCCACGAGGCCAATGGTATCCATCATATCGTTGTACATCATACATTACCCCTCTCTGATGCTGATGCTGAGATCAGCTTTTTCTCCATAATACCAGACAACGTAAAATTCTTCAACAGCATTTCGCACAAACCGATACGCTTTGGCCCCTTTCTTTTCGGTCGGATGAAGATATTTCACCCTTCAGCCCAAAGCCTTGCTTTTTCTGCGCCCAGCGTTTATTATACATCTATAAAAATCCGTTCCGGTTTTTGTGCAGTTCTGCCCGCCGGGCGCAGAGAGGGGCGTTTTTCCATGACCATCGCGGAGCAAAAAGCGGCGCAGCGGAAAGCGGGCATTGCAGCCCGCCGGGCGCTGTCGGAAGCAGACCGGACCTCGGCCAACGCGGCGCTCTGTGCCCGCATCGCGGGGCTGGACTGCTTCCGGACGGCGCAGAACATCCTGCTCTACGCCGCATTCGGGGGCGAAGCCGACCTCTCCGCGCTGGCCGGACAGGCCGCAGCACAGGGCAAAATACTGGCATGGCCCGTCTGCGGCGGGGGTTTCTCACTGACCGCCGCCGTGCCGGAGGCCAACGGCTGGGAGGTCGGCGCATATGGCATCCGCACCCCCGTCCTGCGCCGGTCGGCCCTCCTGCGGCCCGACCAGCTCGACCTCGTGCTGGTGCCCTGCACAGCTTTTGACGCCGCCTGCCGCCGGGTGGGCATGGGGAAGGGTTACTACGACCGCTATCTTCCCCGCTGCACCCGGGCTGTAAAGGTCGGCGTCGCCTTTGAGGCCCAGCGGGTGGAGGCAGCGGCCGTGGACGCCCACGACCAGCGGCTGGACGGATTCGTGACAGAGGGAGGACTTTATTTTGGAACTGACACAACTGAGCTGTGAGGAATTTCTGAGCCAGCTTGCCAGCAAAGCCCCCGCCCCGGGCGGCGGCGGCGCAGCGGCCCTTGTGGGGGCGGCAGGCGCAGCGCTGGGCAATATGGTGGGCAGTCTGACCACCGGCAAAAAGAAGTATGCCGCCGTCGAGGCGGACATTCAGGCCCTCAACGCCCGGGCCGAAGCCCTGCGGCGTCGGCTCGAAGCCCTCGTGCAGGCCGACGCGGCGGCGTTCGCCCCGCTGGCCGCAGCTTACGGCCTGCCCAAGGAGACGCCCGAGCAGCAGGTTCACAAGGCCGCGGTTCTGGCCGAGGCGCTGGATGGGGCCTGCGCTGTGCCGCTGGACATCATGGACGCCTGCTGTGAGGGCATCCGCCTCGCGGCCGACTACGCCGCAAAGGGCAGCGTGCTGGCCGTGTCGGACGCGGGCTGTGCGGCCCTCTTCTGCAAGGCCGCCCTTCAGGCCGCCGGGCTGAACGTCGCCATCAACACCAAGCTCATGACCGACCGCCCCCACGCCGCCGGGCTGGACGAAAAGGCCGCCCGGATGCTGGCGGAGTATGTACCGCTGGCCGATGAAGTCTACCAGTCCGTGGCAAGCCGCCTGCGGGTCTGATCCAGAAAGGGGATCTCTATGTCTGTGATTTTGAAGGGTGCGCCCGTCGTGGCCGCCATGAACGAAGCAAACGCCGCCCGCTGCGCCGCGCTGCGGGAAAAGGGCGTCGTCCCCACACTGGCCGTCGTCCGGGTGGGCGCACGGGAGGACGACCTCTCCTACGAGAAGGGCGTCATGGCCCGCTGCGCCAAGGTGGGCGTCGAGGTGAAGCAATTCCTTCTGCCCGCCGACGCGGCGCAGGAGGAGCTGCTGGGCGTCATCGCCTGCATCAACGCTGACCCCTCCATCCACGGCTGTCTGCTCTTCCGTCCCCTGCCCCGGCAGTTCGACGACCGCACTGTCCGCGCCGCCCTCGCGCCTGAGAAGGACATCGACGGCATCACCGACGGCTCGCTGGCCGGTGTCTTTACCAACACGGCCCTCGGCTACCCGCCCTGCACGGCGCAGGCCTGCCTCGAGATCCTGAAGTTCTACGGCATCCCCCTCTCGGGCCGGCGGGCCGTTGTGGTGGGCCGCAGCCTCGTGGTGGGCAAGCCCGCCGCCATGATGCTGGACCGGGAAAACGCCACCGTCACCCTCTGCAACTCCCGCACTCGGGATCTGCCGGAGGTCTGCCGCGGGGCCGACATCGTGGTGGTGGCCATGGGCAAGGCCGGCGCCGTCGGTGCTGAGCATCTGCGCGAGGGGCAGGTGGTCGTGGACGTGGGCATCCATGTCAACGAGGAAGGAAAGCTCTGCGGCGACGTCCGCTTCGGCGAAGCCGAGCCGCTGGTGGAGGCCATCACCCCCGTCCCCGGCGGCGTGGGTACCGTGACCACCTCCGTGCTGGTGAGCCATGTGGTGGAGGCGGCAGAAAAGACCGTACACCTTCTTTTTAATAAAAACAGAGAGGTCAGCCCGCGAAGGATGATCCTCTCTGTT
>NZ_DAWCVJ010000124.1:0-4170 GCF_052358865.1 Faecalibacterium sp. | reverse complement strand
CCTGCTTGCCGGTGTAGCCCGCGATGCGCTGTGCGTAGATGACGGGGCCCACGAGGCTGATGGCCGGCTCCTCGAGGTTCTTCGGCTCGGTGATGCCGGCCTCGGCGCGCTGGGCCTCGATCTTCGCCTTTGCCTCGGCGGGGGTCACGACGCCCCACATCTTGTTGAAGGTGTTCATATTGAAGGGCAGATTGTAGATCTCGCCGTGGTAGTTGGCCACAGGACTGTTGGTGTAGCGGTTGAACTCCGCGAACTGGTTCACATACTGCCACACGGCCTTGTTGTTGGTGTGGAAGATGTGGGCACCATAGCGGTGGACGTTGATGCCCTCCACCGGCTCGGTGTAGATGTTGCCCGCGATGTGGCCGCGCTTGTCGAGGACGAGGCAGCGCTTGCCCGCCTTCTTGGCCTCGTGGGCGAACACTGCGCCGTACAGGCCGGCGCCGACGATGAGATAATCGTACTGTTTCATCACTGTTTGTCCTTTTTCTTCTGTTCCGGCTCCGACTCGGGGCCGCTCTTCTTCTGCGCCTCCCGGTACTGGTCGATGGCCGTCTGGATGCGGCTGCGGGCCGCCTCCGGGGTGATATGCTTGAGCTGGGCCGCAGCCATGGTCTGATGTCCGCCGCCGCCCAGAGCCTCCATGATGACCTGCACGTTCACCGCGCCGAGGCTCCGGGCCGAGATGTTGACGCCGCCGCCCACCTGCACGGCCACGAAGCTGGCCTCCACATTCTGGATGGTCAGCAGGTCGTTGGCGGCCTGCGCGATGGCCACGCGGGCCTCGGGGGCCACCTCACCGCTGACGGTGATAGCGCAGCCCCGGTACATCTGGGCTTCCGATACCAGCATGGCCTTGGTGGTGTACTCCACCATGCTCACGTCAAAGAGCTGGCGCACCCGCTCGGTCTCCGCGCCGTAGCGGCGGAGGGCCGCTGCAGCCTCGAAGGTGCGCACGCCGGTGTGGAGGGTGAAGTCCCGGGTATCCAGCATGATGCCGGAAAGCAGACCCTCGGCCTCGATGCGGTTGGGCTTGTCGTCCCGGTCGCCCACATACTGCAGGAACTCGGTGACAAGCTCACTGGCCGAGGAGGCATACGGCTCGTGACAGACGAGGTCGGCGTTCTCGATGAAGCCGACGCCCTTGCGGTGGTGGTCGATGACGGCCACCTTGCCGCATTTTTCCAGAATTTCGCGGCTCTCCACCAGCCCCAGCTGGTATGTATCCACGATGATGCAGAGCGTTCTCTGGGAGATGATGGGCAGCGCACCCTTGGGATCGATGAAATCGTCCTCCTGCCCTGCCGCGACGAGGGCGTTGATGAGGCTCCCGGCGAGGGTGGCATCCCGGCGCACGGCGATAACAGCCGGCACATCGCAGATCTTGCAGATGCGCAGCACGCCCTCTGCCGCGCCGATGGCGTCAAGGTCGCTCATCCGGTGGCCCATGATGACCACATGGTCGGCCTCCTTAATGAGCTTGACCAGCTGGTCGGCCACGATGCGGCTGCGCACCTTGCTGCGCTTCTCCACGCCGTGGCTGACGCCGCCGTAGAAAGTAAAGCCGTCCGGAGTCATCTCCGCAGCCTGATCGCCGCCGCGCCCCTGCGCCATGTCCAGCGCCTGCACGGCCATATCCTGCGCCTCCCGCAGGGTCTTGGCCCCGCGTCCGATGCCGATGGAGATGGAAAGGTTCACGCTGGGGTCAAGGGCGCGGATCTTGTCCAGCACGTCATAGCCCCGCTTGGCGAACTGTTCCAGCTGGCGCTCCTCCACCACGGCGATATAGCGGCCGCTGGCCACCCGGCGCAGAAAGCCGGTGCCCCGGCCGATCATATCCTCCAGCACCCGGTTGATGCCCTCCAGCAGGCGGGCGCGCTCGCTGTCCAGCATATCGCTGAACACATCGTCGTAGCCGTCCACGAGAAAGACCAGATAGCCCGGGCGGCTGGCCTTGTACTCGGCCTCCACCTTCCGCAGGGCTGTCTCCTCGTTCAGTACGAGGAGGGTCATGCTCTCCGCCTCGCCGGGGACCGTGGAGCTGTGGACACTCCACGCCCCGTCGGCCAGATTCAGCAGCTGGCCGCCCGCCGTCCGGGATTCCTGTAGGTCGAGGCCGGGCAGCACCTTCTGCACCCGAGGGGTCAGAAGGGACTCTTCCTTCATCAGGCGGGTGCGGAACTCGGCGTTATACCACAGCACCGTCTCCCCCGACAGGAGAGCGGCGGGCTGGCTCAGCGGCTCGAGGCTGAACTGGGTCTTGGATTTTTCAAAGCTGCCGCCGCACACCCAGCGGGCCACCCAGCTGCGCAGCCGGCAGCGGAACAGGACGAACAGGACGCCCCACAGCACCACCAGCACAGCCAGCAGCGGCCAGATGGCCGGGCGCTGTACCAGCAGCACCAGCACCAGAAGGGCGCAGAGCACTGCCAGCGCAGCGGTCAGCATTTCAAGAGTCCACCTTGGTTTTTGTTTCATGAAGTATTATGCCTCCTGCGGGCAGCATCAGACCTCCATCAGGATGGGGAGGATCATGGGGCTGCGCTTGGTGCGGCGGTAGATATAGCTGCTCAGGGCCTCGCGCACGCGGGTCTTGACGCTGTTCCAGTCGCGGACGTGCTCCTCCACGCAGCGGTCGAGGGCCGTCTCCACGATGCTCTGGGCGCCGTCCATCAGGCTCTCGTTCTCCCGCACATAGACGAAGCCACGGCTCACAAGGTCGGGGCCGGCCAGCACCTTGCCGGTCTTGCTGTCCACGGTGGCCACGATGATGACGAGGCCATCCTCGGACAGATGCTTGCGATCCCGCAGGACGACATTGCCCACATCGCCCACGCCGAGGCCGTCCACCATGACAGCGCCCGCCGTCACCGGCTCGCCCAGCTTCATCTCGTCCTGACTGAGGATGATGTTGGAGCCATTCTCGGCGATGAGGATGTTGCTGGTGGGGATGCCGAGGCTGGCCGCCGTGATGGCGTGCTTCTTCAGCTGCTTGTATTCACCGTGGACGGGCAGGAAATACTTGGGCTTGGTCAGGGTGAGCATCAGCTTCTGCTCCTCCTGACAGGCGTGGCCGGAGACGTGGACATCGTACATCCCCTCGTAGATGACCTCAGCGCCCAGCAGGAGCAGGCCGTTGACGATCTTGGTCACGCTCTTCTCGTTGCCGGGGATGGGCTTGGCCGAGATGATGATGAAGTCGCCGGGGCCGACCCGCACCTGACGGTGGCTGCAGGAAGCCATGCGGCTCAGCGCGCTCAGAGGCTCGCCCTGACTGCCGGTGGTCACCAGCACCACCTGCTCGGGCGGATACTGATTGATCTCGTCGATGCTGATGAGGGTGCCCTCCGGGATGTGCATATAGCCCAGCTCCTGCGCCATGGCCGTGTTGTTGACCATGCTGCGGCCGCTGAAGGCCACCTTGCGGCCATCCTCCACGGCGAGGTCGATGATCTGCTGGACGCGGTAGATGTTCGACGCAAAGGAGGCGATGATGATGCGCTTGTTCTGCGCCCGGGCAAAGAGATTGCGGACGCTGGCGGCCACCTTCTGCTCGGTGGCGGTAAAGCCGGGCTTCTCGGCGTTGGTAGAGTCGCTCAGCAGGGCCAGAACGCCCTTCTGGCCGTAATCGGACAGGGTAGCAAGGTCGGTGGGGCCGCAGGCCAGCGGGGTGTAATCGATCTTGAAGTCGCCGGTCTGGATGATGGTGCCCGCCGGGCTGTCGATGGCGAAGGCCACGGCGTCCGGGATGGAGTGGTTCACATGGATCGGCTCCACCGTGAAGCAGCCCAGCTTGATCTTCTGCTTGGGGGTGATCTCCACGAACTTGGTCTTGCCCGCAAGGCCGAATTCCTCCAGCTTGTTGCGGATGAGGCCGCAGGTCAGGCGGGTACCGTAGATGGGCAGGTCGAACTTCTGCAGCAGGTAGGGGATGCTGCCGATGTGGTCCTCGTGGCCGTGGGTGATGAGCAGGCCCTTGATCTTATCCTTGTTCTGCACCACAAAGGTCATGTCAGGGATGACCATATCGACGCCGAACATATCGCTGTCGGGGAAAACGAGGCCGCAGTCCACGATGATCATGTCACCGCAGCACTCGTAGACCGTCATATTCTTGCCCACCTCGCCGAGGCCTGTCACTTATTCACATCTCCGAGCCCACGAGACGGA
>NZ_DAWCVJ010000123.1:0-4181 GCF_052358865.1 Faecalibacterium sp. | reverse complement strand
AAGTCGGCGCACATCCCCTTGTCCACAAAGTTGTCCTTCACATAGGCCCGGACAAGGGCAAGCTGCTGTTCTCTGGACAGTTCGCGGGGCAGAGCTGCTTCGATCTCGCGGGCAAGCTGGCTGTCCCTTGCTTTCTCGATTTGCTCCACGCTGTTCCAGAGGGTGGAGCGGTCTGCAAACTCTGGCGGGGCGTGGGCAGGCAGCATGATCTCCGCATGGACAATGCCGCCTTTCCGGGTGTAGTCGTGGGTCATTCCATCCCATTCATTTGTCAGCTTGGTTCCGCTGCGGTAAGCAGCTGCGGCAACAGCAGAACGGCCTGCGCTACGCTTGATGATACTGACGGGGATATGACAGAAATCTATGGGGAACACCTCCTTTCAGTGAGGGGATAACAGGCTCTGTGGAGCCGGACAAACGCAAAGCGGGTGTTTGGCTGTGCAGAGCGCACAAGGGGTTTGGGGAGCGTAGCTTCCCATCGCGGACGAAGTACGCAATGCCCCCGGCAGGGCGCACAGCACCGGCAACGGTGTATAAGTGCGCCCTTGTAAACAAGGGACTTATGGCGTGTCCCCGGATTTTGGCAGGTTTGCAGTCAATTCCGCAGCCCCCGGAAGATGGGACAGGGCAATCAGAAATGTTTTGACCTCCGCGCCGGAAAGGTCGGGAGCCAACGGGAAAATCCCCTCCAAAACGGCTCCACGCTCAATCAGGCGGCGGGTGCGAACCCTGCGTTCTTCGTTCCGCTGCTTGTTCTCCAAAATCTTCTTTCGGTTTTCAAGCTGCCGGATCTCCTTCAGGACTTTCTCCCGTTCTTCTTTTTGGGGGTGGGCTGTATTTTTTTCGTTCATGTCAGGCACCTCTTTTCTTTGGAAATACTCATAGATTGACCGTCCATTTCTGACGCGCAAAGTACCGGCGCAGCCTCCGCAGTGCGGCATGGATGGATTTTCCCGCCTGTGATGGCGTGATACCCTCCATTACGGCAATATCTTTCACTTTCATACCCAGCATATAGCGGGCGTGGACACGGCGAGCCTGCATAGGCGGCAGGGAAGAAATGGCTTCATACAATCGCCGTATCAGTTCTTCGTATTCGGCTAATTCTTCTTTTTCTATCAGGTAGTCCTCCGGTGATGGCTGCGCCCAGCCGATGGCGGCATTTTCGATTCCATCGTTACAATCAAGGGAATAAAACGCCTTATACCGGAACATCTTGCGATCTCTGGCGGCCTCGGCTCTCTTGTCCAGAAGAAACGCTTCGACGATCTCATCGGACACCTCCACAAAAATGTCCTCTTTGCAAAATGGATAATATTGTTTGAGATTGATGGTCTGCATAGGCATGCCCTCACTCTGTTTGGAAAAGACCATCATAGCAGCGGCGCATATTCCGCAGACCCCGGCGGATGGAAACGCTGACCTTGCTGCTGTGGACGCCCTCTCTCCGGGAGATTTCCGGCTGCTTGATACCGGCAATGTAGTAGGCGTAAACACGGCGGGCCTGTGTCGGAGTGGCATGAGCCAGAGCCACCGACAGAGCTGCAATCAGGTATAGGCGGGTGGTCATTTCTTCTCGTTCCAGCAAAATATCTTCCGGCGATCTGCTGTGTTCCAGTGCGTAATTTTCCAGCCAGCTGTATGCGTCCAGAGAGTAGTAGGCGCGGTGGTAGACTTTCCGACGCTCATAGTTCTCCATCTCCCGCTTGGCCTGATACATCGCTGCCCATACCTCGTCCGTAACATCCACAAACTCGTCATGCCGGTAGTGGGGATACATCCACCGCAGATTGATTGTTTTCATAGGCTTACCTCCTGAAAATCGGAGAGGCGGACAGCTCGTCCGCTGTCCGCCCCTCGCTGAGATAAGGGAAATGATCCCTTTCACTTGGTAGCCAGAAAACAGGTCATTCGTTAAGCCTGTTCTCAAAGAAATTTATAAATTTTTTTCTGACCGCCTCCACACTTTGATACACAGCCACTTTGGAGCAGCCGCACAGCACACCGATCTCTGCAAGGCTCAGCCCGTCAAGCGCATAGAGCAGGAACCGGCGGCGCTGGGCCTCGGTACAGGTGTCCAGAACAGCCATCAGCTCATGCAGCGTTTCCATGCGGCAAAGGTATTCCTCCGGCGTTTCGCCGTAGACCCCTACACCCTCGGTGGTAATGATGTACTCGTCAAACTCCCGGCCATCCCAATGCCGCCGCTGTTCATGGAACAGGTTCTCCGTTTTATGATCGGCCCGGTCAAGAAATTCATAGACTTCCAGCGTAACCTCCACGGCCACAGCTTGTCCGTTATAATTGATGGTAACTTCCATCTGCCTTTCCTCCATTCAGATTTTTTCGGGAAAATCTGAATGGGGCGGCGGAGAACGGCACCGGGGATAAAGTTCGGGCCATGCTGACCCGATGTTCCGGCTCCATAGAGACAAAAAAGCGCCCGGACGGCATAAAGCCATACGAGCGTAATAGAGTATATTTTGCTGTTTAGTTACATGGTATAGTGCATACTTCTGACCGCATTGCTCCGCTGCTGGGAACAGGCTTTTTTTAGCTGGTGCAGGTCATGGGGACTGTGAAAAAAGGCAAAAATAGACACGGCGGCAATCCTCCTATGTGCCGCCGTGGATTTACACGGTGTTAGGTCGTCGTTGGTTTAGCGTAGACGAAAAGAAACGGCGGCTCTGATCTTCTCAAAGCCGCCGCTTCATAGGCGCGTGGAAATGTGTCTGCTGTACGACGGCTTTTTTTCTTTTGCCCTCGTGCGGCAGATATACATATTCACTATTTTGAAAATATTGTATCAAAACTGTACAGATTCAGCATGAGTAAATCACGCACCTTTTCTGCGCGATTTACTCATGTTCTTTTTTTCTATGTACGCTATACTGTCCGTGTACCACGAAAGGAGCGAATCATTATGAGTATACTATTACAAGTAAAAAACATTACAAAAATCTATCCGAACCAGCCCAAACCCGGTCTTGACAATATTTCCTTTGAGGTTGCACAGGGGGAGTTTTTAGGCATCATGGGCGCGTCTGGCTCCGGCAAAACAACTCTCCTAAATGTTTTATCTACAATCGATGTTCCGACTAACGGTCATATTGTCATGGGAAAAACCCATATTGAAAAGCTTGGCCAAAGACAGGCCGCTGATTTCCGTAAAAACAATCTCGGCTTTATCTTTCAGGAATATTTCCTTCTGGATAGTCTTACTGTACGCGAAAATATTGCAGTCCCATTGACTCTGCTTCACAAACCGGCGCAGGAGATTGACAGGAAAGTTAAGGAACTGGCCGAACTATTTGGGATTGACTCTCAGCTAAAAAAATATCCCAGCGAATTGTCCGGCGGTCAACGGCAGCGTGTGGCGGCAGCGCGCGCAATGGTAAAACGCCCTCCTCTGATTTTTGCAGACGAACCTACCGGTGCACTAGACTCCAGTTCCGCAACAGAACTGCTTACTGCATTGAAAGAGGTCAATCATACTTTGGGAACCACAATCCTCATGGTAACGCACGATCCCTATGCTGCCAGCTATACAGACCGTATCCTTTACTTCAAAGATGGACATATCATCTCCGAGTTGCAGCGCCATAATTCTGAACGCCGGTGTTTCTATGAGGCTATCATGCAGGAATCTGCTCGGCAGGACGAGAAACGGTAACTGGGGGGTGAGTATATGAACTTAACGACGATAGCGTTAAAAAATCTGAAACGGAACTTTTCCTTTTATTCACTGTATCTTGTGTCCGTTTCTTTCGTTTTGATGGTTTACTTTTGCTTTACTTCTTTTTCTATGAATGAGATTATCATGGCAAAAATCTCGTCGGATGGCCGCGTAGAAATGATGTGCAGTGTAGTCGCAGTATTCATCATGGCGTTTGTTGTGTTTTATATGTTCTACTCGAACAACTTTTTCATGCGCCGCCGAATGAAAGAATTGGGGATTTATGCCCTGCTTGGATACCGCAAAGTGGATATGCTTTGCCTGTTGACCATAGAAAATATTTTCATTTGCCTTGGGGGAATGTTCATAGGCATTTTCGCTGGCAGCCTACTGCACATCGGCGTAACGGCAGGAATTGTTGCTTTGCTTGGTCTGACGATTGATATATGGGCAAATCCATTTATCAATCCTCATGCTGACAGTTCGATTATCCTGTTTATCCTTG
>NZ_DAWCVJ010000122.1:0-4386 GCF_052358865.1 Faecalibacterium sp. | reverse complement strand
TCACCATCGGCAGCGGTGTGTCCAGCGAGTCTGCTCCTGCCAGCAGCTCGTCCTCGTCCAATGCCGGTTCTTCCGGCAGTACATCCGCTTCGTCTTCCTCTGCAAGCTCGGGCAGTTCCGGCAGCAGCTCCTCCCACAGCACCAGCAGCTCCTCGTCTGCATCGTCCAGCACGTCGGGCAGTTCCAAGGCAGAGTCGGAATCGAAGCCGGAGTCCAAAGCCGAGTCCAGCTCGGAGTCCAAGGCGGAATCCAAGTCCGAGGCCTCTGCCAGCAAGGAAACCGAGAGCAAGGCAGAATAAGTTTCACCCTTCTGCGTCCGGCTGCATAGGCTGGGCCGAGAGGAGGCGAGCCGATGGTCTGTGAAGAAATGCGAGTTCCCGGGCTGCCCGGTGCAGAAGATGTGACGGACGGCAGCGTGGATTACTACGACATGGACTGGGAGAATATCGAGAACGGCGTGACGGAGGAGCAGATGGCGAAGTGCATCGCAAAAGAGTGCTCCTGTAAGCCGGAGCCGGACTGCGGCGGCAATCTACCGGAGCAGTCTGACGAGGAAGCTTATGAAATGACGCTGGAAGGATAAAAATTACGAGAAGCCAGCTCTGCCGGGCGGGGCTGGCTTCTCGCTGTTCTCAAACCGCAGCCGTTGCCGCGCCCGCTTTTGAGCGGCGGGCTGCACGAAAAAATGATAGAGAAGGGAAAGACAAATGGCAAAATACTATTGCATCCTCTTCGATGCGGACAATACGCTTCTGAATTTCGACGCTGCCGAAAGCAAGGCTCTGGCTGAAACGCTGGTGGAATATGGCATCGAGCCGGACGCCGAGACGGTGCAGACCTACCGCACCATCAACGAAGAGCTGTGGCGTCAGCTGGAAAAAGGCCAGATCCGCCGCGATAAGCTGATGGGGGAGCGTTTTACCCGCTTCCTCAAGGCCATCAATGCAGCAGGCGATGGCGTGGAGATGAACCGCTGCTACCTCGAGCGCCTATCCACCCACCCCGACCTGATGACCTCCAATGTGCTGGATGTCCTCGGCGAGCTTTCGGAGGTGGCGACGCTGGCGGTCGTGACCAACGGCTTCGAGAAGGTACAGAGCCGCCGGGTGGCGGAGTCGGGCATCCGGAACTACCTTGAGGACGTCTTTGTCTCTGAGAAGCTGGACAGCGAAAAGCCCAGTCGCCGCATCTTTGACGCTGCTCTTCGCGCACTGGGCGTGGAAAACCGGGAGCACGTTCTGGTGGTGGGCGACAGCCTCACCAGCGACATTCAGGGCGGCGTGAATGCAGGTCTTGACACCTGCTGGTTCAATCCCGGCCATGCAGAGAACCCGGGCAAGGTGACACCCACCTACGAGATCGCCTCACTGGAAGAGCTGTATCCTCTGGTGATGGAGCCGGAAGAGCTGGCAAACCTCGGCCTCAAGCACCGCCGCCATCAGCCGTAACGGCGGCGGGACGTCCGTATCCACCCCTACTGGAAAAGAACACGGAAGATTATTATGCTGATTCATTTGGAAAAACTCGGAAAGAGCTTTGGCGAAAAGGTCGTCCTGCACGACGTGAGCGCCAGTGTAGAAAAGGAAGACCGCATCGGCATCGTGGGTCAGAACGGCGCGGGCAAGACGACGCTCCTCAAGATCCTGACCGGCGTTTACACCGACTATGACGGGGAATTCAGTGTGACCCACGGCGTGACGCTGGGCTATCTGGAACAGAACGCAAAGCTTGACACGACACTTGATATTTACGGGGAGATGCGCTCTTCCTTTGCCCCTGTGCTGGACGCGATGGCCCAGATGCAGATTTTGGAAAAGAAGATGGCGGCCGCTCCAAATGACCCTTCGCTGCTGGAAAAGCACGATGCACTGCAAAACATCATCGACGCAGCCGACGGCTACAACATGGACGTCAACATCAAAAAGGTGCTGTCTGGCATGGGCTTTGCGCAGGATACATGGGGCAAGAACGTGGGCGTTCTGTCCGGCGGTGAGCTGACCCGTCTGCGTCTGGCAAAGCTCTTGCTGGAAAAGCCGGATGTCCTTATTCTGGACGAGCCGACCAACCACTTGGATTTTGCCACGATGGAATGGCTGGAAAGCTACCTCAAGGGCTACTCCGGTGCGGTCCTTGTGGTCAGCCACGACCGCTATTTCCTCGACAATGTCTGTACCAAGATCTGGGAGGTCTCCTTCCAGACCATGACCACCTATAAGGGCAACTTTTCGGCCTACCTGCCCCAAAAGGAAGCCGCTGACGCCCTGCGCCAGAAGCAGCACGACGCCGATGTGGCGCTGGCTGAAAAGCTGCAGGACTACATCGACCGCAACCTCGTCCGCGCCTCCACCACCAAGATGGCCCAGAGCCGCCGCAAACAGCTGGAGAAGCTGGAGATCACAGAGGCTCCGCAGGACGAGACGAATCAGCTCAAATTCCGCTTCGAATACGACGTAGAACCGTGGAATGAGCTGGTGCTGCTCAAGAACCTGACCATCAAGATCGGCGACCGGACTCTGCTGGAACCCTTTACCTATACGGTCTGCCGCGGCCAGCGGCTCATCATCGCCGGACCCAATGGCGCGGGCAAGTCCACCCTGATGCAAGTGCTGGACGGCAAGCGCCGTCCCTCCGGCGGTATGGTGCGTCTGGGGACGGGCGCACGGCCCAGCATCTTTGCCCAGCAGCAGAACCGCATCGGCGCAGGCCGCGTCATCGACGTCATCTGGAATAAATACCCCCGAATGACCGAATTGGAAGTCCGCAGCCATCTGGCGAAGCTGGGCTTCCGGGGCGAGACGGTCTTCAAGCCCTGCGAAGCCCTGTCCGGCGGCGAACTGGCCCGTCTGCGCTTCGCGGAGATCGTGCTGGAACGGCCGAATCTGCTTTTCCTCGACGAGCCGACCAACCACTTGGACATCTACACCCGCGAAAATCTGACCGAGGCGCTGATGGCCTACACCGGCACGCTGCTCCTTGTCACCCATGACCGTCATCTGATGAACAGTCTGGCCTGCCCCATCCTCTATCTTGAGGACGGCAAAGCGGTTATTTATCCTAGCTACGATGCTCTGATGGGCCGCGCCGCTCCTGCCCCCGTGGCAGAGAAGAGCGGCGAGCCTGCTAAGGCAGGCTACGGCAAGGAACAGCGCCGCCGCCGGGCAGAGCTGCGCGCCAAGATCAAAGCCTGCGAGGATGAGATGGAGGCCTGCGGCGCCCGGGAAGTGGAGCTGGAAAACGAGATCAACTCGCCGGAGGTCTACAACGACCCGCAGCTCCTGCGGGAAAAAAGCGACGAGCTGAGCGACCTTCGCTTCCATCAGGACGAGCTTTTTGCCGCGTGGGAAGCCGCTGTCGAGGAGCAGGAGCAATACGAACAGTCTGCAGGCGAAGAATAAGCTGCGGCACAAAGGGGGAGAGCCAATGGCAAACCGAGATCATGATCCGAAGAAAACACACGAGATCGCACTTTCTGGCCTGCTGTTTGCGCTGGCAATGGCCCTTTCCTTTCTCGAGGGCACGCTGGTCATCCCGGGCCTTGCGCCGGGCATGAAGCTGGGCCTTGCGAACATCGTGGTGATGTATGCACTGTTTTTCATGGGAGTGCGGCAGGCGCTGTATCTCGACCTGCTCAAGGCGCTGTTCGTCTTTCTCGTCTCCGGGGGAACGGCAGGTTTTCTCTCCCTCTGCGGCGGGCTGCTGTCCCTGCTGGTGATGTGGGTGCTTTACTATAAGCTCCCGTTCCAGCCCACATGGTTCATCCTGTCGGTCTGCGGCGCACTGGCCCACAATGTCGGTCAGTTGCTCGGCGCAGGACTCATCCTGTCCTCGGCGATGTCGCTCTATTATGCGCCGGTGATGCTGGTGCTGGGCCTTATCATGGGCGCGCTCACATCCCTGACCCTCAAAGCCATCCTCCCCGCACTGGGGCGGCTGGGCTACAACACCCGGGAAAAGCGCTGAATAGTTGCATCGAAAGAAGTTTTTCGCTATAATAAAATGATAGATTTGATTTGACCCTACAAAAAAGCCGCCCTTATGGGTGACTCGCATCCGAGGGACGGCTGGGAGGTTTTGCACTATGTCTGAAAAAGTTACGGTCAAGGTGGAGCGGAGCGTTCTCCATCTTCCGGCCATCGCCCTGCGCGGGTTGGTGGTCTTCCCCAACAATCTGCTCCACTTCGAGGTGGGCCGCGAGAAGAGCATCGCCGCCGTGGAGTGGGCCGTCAGCAACAACTCGGACGTCTTCCTCGTGGCGCAGAAGGAGATGAAGGTCGAAGAGCCCAAGTCCGCCGACCTCTATACTTATGGCGTCGTGGCCGAGGTCACGCAGGTGATGCGGGTGTCGGACGAACTCGTCCGGATTCTGGTCGAAGGCAAGTACCGGGC
>NZ_DAWCVJ010000121.1:0-4605 GCF_052358865.1 Faecalibacterium sp. | reverse complement strand
GCCAGCTTGAAGATGTTGGTCGTGCGGCGGGGCGCGGGCTGGGAAACGCTCTTACCGTAGAAAGCGGTCTGCCACTGGCGCACCATGCCGAGCACCTGATTGTTGAAAATGACGGTGATGATGGGCAGCTCGTAGCTGACGGCAGTGCAAGCCTCGTTGAGATTCATATGGAAGGAGCCGTCGCCGGTGAACATGACCACCCGCTGGTCACGGCCCAGTGCCATCTGTGCGCCGATGGCTGCACCGTAGCCGAAGCCCATGGTGCCCAGACCGCCGCTGGTGATGAAGCCGCGGCTCTTGGCGTGGCGGATGTACTGCGCTGCCCACATCTGGTGCTGGCCCACGTCGGTGACGTAGACGGCCTCGGGGCCGCACTGGTTGCAGACCTCGCCGATGACCTGATGGGGCATCAGTCGGGAGGCGTCGGACACCGGGTGGTAATCCTGCGCCTGCCACTCGTGGATCATCTTCATCCAGTCAGGGTGCTTTTTCTCTTCCACCAGCGGCAGCATGGCGTTCAGCACATAGGCGGCATCGCCCACGATGGACAGGTCCACGTCCACGTTTTTGCCCAGCTCGCTGGCGTCGATGTCGATCTGGATGATGGTCGCATTCTTAGCAAAGGTCTTGGGGTTCAGGGCCACACGGTCCGAGAAGCGGGTGCCCACCGCGATGAGGACGTCACAGTCTGCCACGGCCCGGTTCGAGGTGTAGCAGCCGTGCATACCCACCATGCCGATGTTCATTGGGTCGCCGTAGGGCACGACGCCTGCGGCCATCAGGGTATGGGTGGCAGGGATCTCCGCTTTTTTCAGCAGATCCCGCAGGGGCTGGCAGCTGGCCGCCGAGCGGACGCCGCCGCCGAAGTAGACCAGAGGCCGCTGGGCACCGTTGATGATGTCTGCCGCCCACTTGACCTGCTGCTCGTCGAATGTGACCACCGTGCGGATGGGTTCGGGCTTTTTCGGGGTGAACTCACACACCGCAGCGGTGATGTCCTTCGGGATGTCCACCAGCACCGGGCCTTTGCGGCCGCTCTGAGCGATGCGGAAGGCCGCGCGCATGGTGTCTGCGAGGTCTTCGACCCGGCGCACCGTGAAGTTGTGCTTGGTGATGGGCATCGTAATGCCCTCGATATAGGCCTCCTGAAAGCTGTCGCTGCCCAGACCATCCGTGGTCACGTTGCCGGTGAAGGCCACCATCGGCACCGAGTCCATGTAAGCGGTGGCGATGCCGGTGACGAGGTTCGTTGCGCCCGGGCCGCTGGTGGCCAGCACCACGCCGGTACGGCCCGTTGCGCGGGCATAGCCGTCCGCCGCGTGGGACGCGCCCTGCTCGTGGGCCGTCAGCACATGGGTGATGCGGTCGGTATTTCTGTACAGCTCGTCGTAGAGGTTCAGCACTGCGCCGCCGGGGTAGCCGAAGATGGTGTCCACCCCCTGCTCACAGAGCACCTCCACAAAGATTTGAGAACCGTTCAACTGCATGGTGAGTTTCTCCTGTTCCGTTCCAATTTCCACTTTACACACTTTTTTCCCAACACGCTCAGAAGCTGTTTCCGTGAGCAGGGTGCGCCGGACGACGAGGGAGCTTGCCCGTGCAGCGCTTAGAGGAAAACGGCTTCTCCGGGGGGCAGCACCTGATAAATAAAAGGTCTCTGTCCCCTTATCCAAGAGACAAAGACCCGGAATGAATCCAAAAGCTCTCTGCGGTACCACTCTCGTTGACGCAACTGCGCCCTCTCACGGACTTCCATCAAAGCCCTGCACGCTAACGGCTGCCACCGGCGCTGCTTAGCAGACGTCCCATAAATCGTCCTTCAGCAGGCTGCTCCGGGAGGATTTCGCGCATGGTCTGCCTGCTGCCTTGCATCCCCCGGCAGCTCTCTGAAAAGCAGGTGTCCTGCGTTACTTTTTCCCATCTGTGCATTTGTTGGGTCAATTATACTATAAATCGGGCCGTTGTCAATCGACGATTTGTAACGTGAATCACGGCAAAGATGAAGATAATTAAACACCATCTTGCGCAGGGACTTACATCGCTGTATACTTTGGGAGTACGCGCTTAATTTTCAGGCTGCGGCCTGCACGCGAGCAAAAGCCTCTCCCCTTGGGAGAGGTGTCACCAAAGGTGACGGAGAGGGCAAGGTCGCTCGCCGAGAGGCATAGACGCAGCGATAGCATCGCTCTGACAAAAGCCGCTTTCGATCGCTGTGCAGCGGCTCTATCGTGCAAAGCCTGCCCTCTCAGGCGCTCCCGCGCCAGCTCTCCCAAAGGGAGAGCCTTGTCGCATTTCAAGAGACTGTATAACAAAAGAGGATACATTATGAATCTTAACGAATGGAACGCCCGTCTCCACGGGCTGGTCATCTTCCGCGCACTGCTGGACGATGACGTCATTGCAAAGCTCGTAGACCTCACCGACCGGATGGCGGCAGCCCCCCGGAGCACAGGGGCAGTATGCGGTGCTGCAGCCTCCTTTGAATCCGCCCTCTTCGAGCACACCACCAACTTTGGCGAATATCTCTCCGCCGCCGTCCTCGAAGCCGAAACGGTCTGCGTCCGGCAGGCAGCGGTGAGCAAGGTGCCGCCCGTCCTTCAGAAGGCACTGGACGGTGAGCTGGACTTTTTGCAGCAGCTGTGCGGCCTGACGCTGGACGATCTGCTGGAAGCTTCCGACGCCGCCGACCCGCTGCCCTTCCTGCCCCGGTGGGAGACGAAGGACATCGACCTCCACGCCGCCTATGCCCAGCGGATGAGCGAGGTAGGCAAAAAGGGCTATGGGATGTTCGCCAAGCACCACGTCTTTACCGTTGAGAACGGACAACTGGTGCCAGTGCGCTACCCCGACCCCCAGCGCCTCGACGAGCTGCCGGGCTATGAGCAGGAGCGGGAGAAGGTCATCGCCAACACCCGCGCCCTGTTGGCCGGAATGCCCGCCAACAATGTGCTGCTCTACGGCGACGCCGGTACCGGAAAGTCCAGCACCGTCAAGGCCATCGCCAACGAGTTTGCCGCCGACGGCCTGCGGCTGGTGGAGGTCAAGAAGAATCAGCTCTACCAGATCCCCGACCTGATGGACAAGCTGGCCGCGAACCCGCTGAAGTTCGTCCTCTTCATCGACGACCTGAGCTTCACGGCCAACGACGATAACTTCGCGGCCCTGAAAGCCATCCTCGAGGGCAGCGTAGGCGGACGGGCCAAGAACATCGCCGTCTACGCCACCTCCAACCGCCGCCACCTCATCAAGGAGACGCTCTCCGACCGCTCGGGTGACGACATCCACGAGGCCGACACCCGTCAGGAGCTGATGAGCCTCTCGGCCCGCTTCGGCCTCACCGTCACCTTCCAGCGGCCCGAAAAAGCCCGCTTCGAAGTCATCCTCACCGAGCTGGCCAAGCAGCACGGCATCGAGATGCCCCACGACCAGCTGCTGACCAAGGCCGAGGCCTTTGCCATCCGAGCCGGAGGCCGCAGCCCCCGCGTCGCCAAGCAGTTCATCGAGCAGTGCGCCGCCGGTGTGCAGAAATAAAGCTGCTGTCCTCTCTCAAATTTTGGAGAGTTCATTCATGGAATCCCTCTGGACGCACTCCCTGTACAGCTTCCGGAGCACGCCCTCCGCATTTTGGAGGAAGTCGGCGGTCTCGTACTGCGCGAAGACCCATCCCTTGTCCGAAACAAGGATCTTTCCTCCCTCGAAGCGCACCGCGAAATCCCGGAACGCAAAACCAAGGTCGTTGTCTGCCTCGTTGATGGAGGTGTCGGCGAGCGCTTGTCTCAGGTTCAGACAGAGCCGGTATTCCTCTTGCGAGCGAAGCCAGAGTTCCGGCGTTTCTGCACTGTGTTCCAGCTGGAACCGACTGGTGAGGCCCTTTACAAAGCAGCTCTCCCGTGCCGCAATGGGCCGGTTCAGCCGCTTCCATTCCCGGATCTCAAAGCGATAATAAAGGTTCTGCTCTGTCCCCTTCCGTGCCCGAAGCTCCGTGATGTCGCCCCGGCAGACCGGGCTGCACTTCGTGACCTCGCCGTAGTACTGGACGCCTGCCTGCGGGCCGAATACATATTGGGACTGGTAAAGGGCGACAATGCGGACCGAAAAGGCTTCGTCTCCCAGCTGCTCCGCCGGGATATAATAGAACCGGTGCCTCCGGCATATATCCAGTTGCTGCGGGCTGCGCACCGTCCCGACCAGCACATCCCGCACCGCCCAGTCCACCGCGTTCAGCTTTGCTTCCAGTCGCTCCGAATGTAGGTCCATCCGCTGCCGCCTCCTCTCGTGAGCGCTCTTATCAAGCAGCGCCCACATCCGACATCCCATAAATCAGTTTCATTATAGCATATCCTCCCTCTCCTTTTGGAGGATTCCATGCCCGCAGTTCAATTTTATCACCCTGCACAAAATTCCGCGATGAAATTTTACGTTTTCACTCTTTCAGGGCAGCACCGTCTGACCTCAACAAAAAAACGCAGCGGCATTCCATTCCATGCCGCTGCGTTTTCCATTCAAGAAATTCTGATAAATAAAAAATTCGCTGCCGAATGACAACGAATCTTTAAGTGGAGAATTAGGGACTCGAACCCCAGACCCCCTGCGTGTGATGCAGGA
>NZ_DAWCVJ010000120.1:0-4705 GCF_052358865.1 Faecalibacterium sp. | reverse complement strand
GGGTGCTTTTCTGGTTCTCTTTTGGCACGCAAAAGAGAACATTAACCTAGCGTAACAGCGCTCTGCCCCGCGCACAGGCGCGCGAAGCCGTTCATAAGAAAATAAAAACTTAGCCCCGCGTAACCGCGCTCTACTCCCGCGCCACCAGCGCGCAAAACGCCGTTTTCAGAAAACACTTCCCACCGCATATAAGCTCTTGACCAGATCGTCTCGATACAGCGGATCCTCCGGCTCAAGGCTGTTGATGACCACCCCGCCGCTGACTGCGGCTCCGGTGGAGTGGATATATCTCCCTTCCCCAAGATAGAGGGCCACATGGCCCGGGAAGAAGAGGGCGTCGCCGGGCTTCTTGTCCTCGAACGCCACCTCATGCATCGGCCAACCCTCGACGATCTTGGCGTCCCGGTAGATGAGGACGCCGCACTGCATATAGGCACTGCTGACGAGTCCTGAGCAATCAATGCCCCGGCCCGACTTTCCGCCCCAGCGGTACTCGGTGCCCCTATACTTCTTCGCCTGTGCACAGACCGCAGCCCGGAAGGCATCCTCGCTGCCGCCGTACCAGCGGGCCACGGCGTCGGGCACCAGCCGCTCGGCCGTCGTGGTCAGCGCCTCAGCCAGCACGTCGTTGAAGGCCAGCCCCTCTCTCTGGGAGAACACCGCCGTCATCTCGTACCGCACCGGCTCCAGTGCCACATCCCGGACGTAGCCCGTCCGGCCATCGGTCAGCAGAACCTTTGCCCAGCCCTTGTGGGCCTCGGCCTCTTCAGCGGTCTCGTGCTGGCGGCGGAGGACGCCGCCCCGCTCCAGCTCCAGCATCCGCACCCCCTGCACCTTCGGCAGGCTGAGGACGTCCGTGGCCCGGCCCACGAGAACGAGGTCTGCCCCCAGATACTCCCACAGCTCCTCCTCTCGGACGAACTGCAGCTCCCGCTGGTTCACATAGCCGTGATAGCCGTAAAAGCTGACCACCTCGGCCACATCCGGCGGCAGCAGGACGCCGGCGGTGGTCACGCCGCCGGGCGCAGTCCGCACCTGACAGGCCTGCCCGTACAGGCCCTCATCCCCGATGGTGGAGACAAACCCCGCCTCGCCCTCTTTGATGGTCTGGGGCAGGTCGTAAATGGTGCCCACCGGCACCGAAAACAATGCGTATTTCATCCTTCGCTCCCTTCCAGCAGCTGCAGCAGCTCGTCCGGCCGCATCGAGAGGATGGCACCATCGGCGGTGCCGGTCACGGTGTCGGCCAGCGACTGCTTGGCCTGCTGCAATTCCACGATCTTTTCTTCAATGGTGTCCTGTGCAATGAGCTTATACACCTGCACCGGGTTCTGCTGTCCGATGCGGTAGGCGCGGTCGGTGGCCTGATTCTGCGCGGCCACATTCCACCACGGGTCGTAGTGGATGACGATGTCCGCCGCCGTCAGGTTGAGGCCCGTGCCGCCCGCCCGCAGCGAGATGAGAAAGACGCTCACCTCGCCGCCGTTGAACCTCCGGACAAGCTCCGCCCGGACCGGCTTCGGCGTCGAGCCTTGGAGGGTAAAGTGGCTGATGCCCTCGGCATCCAGACGCTTTGCCAGCAGCTCCAGCATGGAGGTGAACTGGCTGAACAGCAGGATGCGGTGGCCGCCCTCCACGGCGCCGGAGATCAGCTCCACGCAAGCATCCAGCTTGGCGCTGCCGCCCTCCCAGTTGTCCGCGATAAGGCGCGGGTCGCAGCAGATCTCCCGCAGCCGCATGAGGACAGCGAACACCGCCATCTTGTCCTCCGGCTTTGCGGCGCGCAGCTTCTCCCTAGCGTCCACCACCGCAGCCAGATAGAGCTTCCGCTGCTCTTCTTCCAGCTCGATGCGGTAGACGTTCTCGGTCTTGGGGGGCAGCTCCTTCAGCACATCCGCTTTCATCCGGCGGAGGATGAAGGGGCCGGTCAGCTGGTTGAGCCGCCGGACAGCCGTCTGATCCTCTTCCTGCACGATGGGCTTCTCGAACCGGCTGCAAAAGCTTTTATAGGGCGGCAGATAGCCCGGCATCAGGAAGGAAAAGATGCTCCAAAGCTCGCCCAGCCGGTTTTCCACCGGCGTGCCGGTGAGGGCGAACCGTACCCGGCTGCGCACCTTGCAGACGGCCTTATATTTCTGGGTGGTGTGGTTCTTGATGGCCTGCGCCTCATCGAGGATGCAGGCGTAGAACTCCTGCCCCTCGTAAAGAGCCTCATCCCGGCGCAGCAGGTCGTAGCTCGTCACCACGAGGTCGGCGGCGGGCCAGCTCTCAGTCAGCGCAGCCCGGTGGGCTGCGTCGCCATCCACCACCACGCAGGTCAGCTCCGGCGTGAACTTCCGGCACTCCTCGGCCCAGTTCAGCACCAGCGAGGCCGGGCAGACGATGAGGCTGGGCAGCAGCCCTTTGCTCTCAGTCTGGCCGCTCTGCTTCATCGCCAGCAGGTAGCTCAGCACCTGCACCGTCTTGCCCAGACCCATATCATCGGCGAGGATGCCGCCCATCCCGTAGCTGTCCAGCGTCCGCAGCCAGCGGTAGCCGTCCCGCTGGTACTTGCGCAGGGTCTTTTGCAGCGAGGCAGGCGGGGCATACTCGCTGTCCTTGACCGCGTGGAAGCTCCGGCTGATCCGCCGGAAGGCGTCGTCCCGGTCGAACCGCACGCCGGTCTGACCCGAGAGCGCCCAGTCTAGGCTGGGTGCACGGTAAATGGGCAGCCGGGCGTGGCTCTGGCCCAGCTTTGCGCCGGAAAGCTCCAGCGTCTCGTTCAGCTCGTCCAGCACTTCCAGCGAGTCGTCCAGCCGCAGCAGGCGGCCATCCCGCAGGCGGTGGTATCGCTTTTTCTGGTGGAGCGACTTCAGCAGGGCCTTCAGCTCACTCACCGGGAACTCGCCGGTGTCCACCTCCAGATCCAGCACGCTGCCCTGCACCGACACGCTCACCGAGATCTTCGGCGGCGCGGCCTGCAGGTCGCGGAATGCATCGCTGAGGTAGACCTCGCCCTCTGCCAGCAGGGCCGGCACGCCCTCTTCAAGGAAGGTGACAAGGGTATCCTCGTCGTCCGTGCCGTACTCCGCGGGGCTGGTATCGGTCTGTTGGGGCAGATAGGTCTGAAGCAGCCGCCCCGCCCGCCGCTCTGCCCGGGCGTCCCGCAGCAGATCCGCCGGAGCCGCAAAGGGCGTCACCTTATCCTCCCCGTACAAAAACTCCGGGTGAGCGCGGATGGCCCCCATGTGGGGCGCATCCAGATAGAACTGCACCACCGGCTCGAGGGGGATCTGATTCAGCAGCAGCCGGTCGGGGTCCTCGATGGTAAGCTTTCGGCCCAGTTCCGGCAGCACAAAGCTGCAGAAGGATACCGCGTCCTTGCTGGTGAAGAAAAGCCCGCTGCCGCAGAGCGCATTCAGCGCGGGCAGCAGCCGGGCCGCATCGGCCCGTTCCAGCTTCCAGATGGTGTCCTCATTATAAAGATAGCTGTAGTCGAGGCCTTGCAGGGTGTGCAGGCTTGGTTCCACCACGATGTGCACGCCGCCCCGCTTCTTCTCGACCTTCAGGGTCAGCGGGGGCAGGCCCTTGCGCAGCTCATAGCCGCCCACCTCGCCCCTCGGCTCGTACAGGGCCGCCAGCGCGTCCAGCAGCTCACCCGACAGCGGCACACTTCCAGCGGGGCCATTTGCGATGCTGCGGGTCGGGTGGCCTGTGGCGGCTTCCACGCTCTTCACGGTGTCCTGCTGGCGGCGGAGCAGGGTCAGAATTTTCTGTGCCTCGGAGGTAAAGGCGTCCCACCGGTGGACAAAGGCCAACGTTTTGCCGTAGCTGACGCTCCGCTCTTTCTCGATAGCCGTCAGCAGTTCCGGGATGCTTTTTACGACATACTGCCGCCCGCCGTCCGAAATGCGGAGGCGCAGCAGCGGCGGCTGTCCGGAGTAGTCCAGAATGAGTTCGGGTTCCAGTTCCGCGAAGCCTCTCTGCTGGCTGTCCGAGGCCGTCAGGCTCTCCACCTCGGCCAGCGCGTCTTCCTGATAGGCCCGGAGAAGCTCCTGCGCCTGCAGATCTGACACCGGCTCGTCGCCCCGCCATTTCCTGCCGAACAGCATCTCAAGTCCGGAGGCATAGCTGTCCTTCCGGGCTGCGGCCTCCTTGGCAAATTCCGTCCCCCGCTGCACACCCGGAATATCCAGCGCCCTGCGTTTTTCTGGCTTCGGCGCAGCTTTTTCTTCCGGTTCGGCTGTATCCTTCAGCAGCAGCGCACCGATGTGCTTGCAGCAGGGGCCTTCGCCGTTTTCATTGAAAGGGCAGGTGCAACTCGCGCTGACAAAGCTTCCGTTCTGACGCAGCCATGCCTGTGTACGGTAGATATTCCGGCCACTGCCCCGCACGTCGGCGCTCAGATGACGCACGCCGTTCTCCGCCGTCTCACATTCCATCCCCTGCACCCGGTTTTCGTATGCCTTGGCCCGCGCATAGATCGTGCTACCCAGTAGATAGCGGATCTCTTCTCTGTCCATGCCTCTGCCCTCCCTCTCCCAAGCGTTCTATTGGTTAAGCATACCGCACCCGCAGGCCAGATGCAAGAGCTTTGGACGAAAAAAGTCCCGCACGCTCTCGGTAAAACGTGCGGGATGCTTTTACAGATTTTCTTTCAGCTGCTGAGCAAAAAGAAAACCGCCCTGAGAACTCTCAGAGCGGCATATTCAAGTCGGCGACTACC
>NZ_DAWCVJ010000119.1:0-4825 GCF_052358865.1 Faecalibacterium sp. | reverse complement strand
CCAACATTCTGGAGACCATCAAGCTGCTGGCCTTTTCCGACCCGTTCCCCATCGAACAGGACTGCATCCATCTCCAGAACGGCGTGTACCACCTGCCGGACGGCTCTTTTCAGGAGACCCGGCTGTTCTGCCAGAACCGCCTGCCCGTGAAGTACGACCCCAAAGCACCTAACCCGGAACGCTGGCTTACCTTCCTGCACGAGCTGCTGGACGATGCCGACATCCCCACCTTGCAGGAATATCTGGGTTACTGCCTGATCCCCAGCACCAAGGGGCAGAAGATGATGCTCATTGTCGGCAAGGGCGGCGAAGGTAAGTCCCGCATCGGGCTGGTGCTGAAACGGCTCATGGGAGATGCCGCCAGCAACGGCAGCGTCCAGAAAGTCGAGAACAACCGCTTTGCCCGCGCCGATCTGGAACGCCGCCTGCTGATGATCGACGATGACATGGACATGAACGCCCTGCCCAAAACGAATTATATCAAGACCATCGTGACCGCCGAAGCCAAGCTGGACTTGGAGCGCAAGGGTATCCAGAGCTACCAGCGGGACATTTACGCCCGGTTCCTCTGTTTTGGCAACGGTGCGCTGACATCACTGTACGACCATTCAGACGGCTTCTTTCGCCGCCAACTTATCCTGACCACCAAGGACAAGCCTGCTGGCCGTGTAGATGACCCTTTCCTTGTCGAGAAGATGTGCGCCGAGTTGGAGGGCATCCTGCTCTGGTGTCTGGAAGGACTGCATCGGCTGGTGCAGAACAGCTTCCGCTTCACGGTCAGCCCCAAAGCCGCCGCCAACGTGGACACCATCAAGCGCAGCAGCAACAATGTCATTGACTTTATGGAATCTGAGGGCTATTTCCGCTTCAAGGCGGACTACTCCATCAGTTCCAAGGATTTCTACGAGATCTACAAACTGTGGTGCGAGGACAACGCCTGTCACAGCGTATCGGCGATCCGTTTCAGTGCAGAACTGCGCCAGAATGACCGCCGCTATAACCTTGAATCCACCAACAACATCTACCTGCCCGGTGGCCGCAGGGTGCGCGGTTTCGTGGGCATCGAGCCGCTTGTCCACTCCTGCCCGTAAAAAGTGCATTTTTTCACGAAAGAAGTTCGTACAACCTGTACGGTCTGTACTCGTACGCATCCGTACGGCAGATTTCAGAAAATTAAAACGTGTTATCGTTTATATTTCACTTATCCGTGCGCCGTACGAACCGTACAGGTTATTTGAACTCCGTACGCGATTTTTTAGATGCGTACGGAGCAATCAAGTTCGCATTGTGCGAACTTGATTGTAGCTCTCCCACAGGAGACGTTCTCCCTCGTTCCCCCTCGGAGAGCCCACTACACTTTGCAGACCGCAGGGCTGAAAGTGTCATAGTGGGTTATTACACTTCCGCAGAAGTGCATCTCCGTTCCCCGTCACCTCTCAATGAACCTTGAAAGGAGGAATGCCCTTTGGCAAGAAATGATGGCATCGACCGCACCAGTGTCCGAAACCTTGCCGTTTCGGACAAGGCCGTTGGCAACACCCAGCAGCACAATGAGCGCGAAAAGGACAGCTATCGGAACCCCGACATTATCCCCCAGCGCACTGCATGGAACGTCCACTTCAAAAAGCCTGCCGCCAGTTATACCGACCTGTTCGCCCAGATGGAAGCCAACGGCACGATCTCCACCCGTGGTTTGAAGCCGGATGCCACCCACTACTGTGAGCTAATTTTTGATGTCAACTCTGCCTATTTCGACAACCACGGCGGCTACGAGTTCGCTAAGCAGTTCTACGCAGATGCCTATAAAGCCGCTGTCCAAATCGTGGACGGTGAGCAGTATATCCTCTCGGCAGTCATGCACGCCGATGAGATCAACCGTGCCATGACCGAAGCATTAGGCCGTGAAGTCTACCACTATCATCTCCATGTGGTCTATGTGCCTGTGGTGGAAAAGCAAATCCTGTGGTCGAAACGCTGCAAGGACAAAGCACTGGTCGGCACAGTCAAGGAGACCGTCATGCAGGTCAGCCGGAGCAAGAAGTGGGCTTCCAAGCCCTTGCTGGACGATGCCGGAAAGCCTGTCCTGCAAAAGAACGGCAAGCCAGTCCTGAAGAAGTCGTACAGTGTCCTGCAAGACGATTTCTTCAACTATATGCGCAATGCTGGGTACACGGATGTAGAGCGTGGTGAGCGTGGCAGCACTGAAGAACACCTGACCGTCACCCAGTTCAAAGTCCAGCGGGAACAGGAACGGCTGGACATCCTGACCGCCCAAGCCGACCAGCAGGCACAATCGCTTGCTAAAACCAGTCAGACCCTTTCCAAAAAGGAAAAGGAACTTGCCGCTGTGCAGAAAAAGGCCACACTCACAAAAGAAGCCCTCATTCATGCGCGCGATCTGGATTATATCGGCAAGCGCACCTTTCTCGGTAACTACTCGCTGACCGAGGAAGAATTCTCCAAACTGAAAAAACAGGCTGACCACGGCTATATGATGGATGTAGAGAACCGCCGCCTGAAAGAAGAACTTTCCACCGCCAAGAAGGAAGCTGTTCATTGGGGTCAAAAGTATCATGAACTCTGGTACGAAGTGAAGCCCTATCTGGACGCCCTCCACCGTGCACCTGAACTGGTTCGCAGCTTTCTGGAAAAGATTCTTGCCCCCAAGCAGGAGCGCACCATGAATGTACAGCAGCGAAACCGCAAGCGTGGGCAGGATGTAGAACTTTAAACTGAATTTTTAGATAATATGACAATACAAGGAGAAATGCTTATGGATTTTGACCGTAATTCTATGAACGTCCCTGTGCAATCTTCCGATTATACGAAAAAGTTCTTGCAAAAGGACTCGAATCTCACTACAATGGAGGTGGTCACTCAAACCAATGCCGTCAAGTCTCCGACTGACAGCCCGGAAACCACGAAGCTGGTGTACACGGTGAACGATATTGCACGAATGCTGGCCATCAGTCTGCGCTCTGCTTACAACCTGTGCAACAGCACCACCGAATTCCGTGTTCTGCGGGTAGGCGGAAGCATCCGTGTACCGAAAGACAGTTTCGATGCGTGGCTCTACCGAGCAGCTTGATAAGGAGGCAAACAGTATGGCATATATTACGAAGCGCGGCAACTCTTACAGCGTCCGATACACCTACGAAGATGAACACGGCAAAAGCTGCGACAAATGGGAAAGTTTTCCCACAAAAGAGGAGGCAACGAACCGAAAAAAGCAAATCGAGCATGAACTGGCCGCCGGCACGTTCCTGATTCCGTCCTCGGTGACGGTGGCAGAGTTCCTCATGGATTGGCTGCCCAAGCAGTGCAGCAAGCACAAGTGGGCACCCAAAACCTACGAATCCAACCTCTCCACCATCCAAAACCTCATCATCCCCTATATTGGCAGCATGGAGATACAGAAACTCAAGCCCTACCACATGGAAAACCTCTATACGACCTTGAGCAAAACGCCCTGCGGTTCGTATATCGAGGGAAAAAAGCAGGAACTGACCAAAAAGCAGAAGCAGCGGTTCCTTTCCGGCACGACTATCCACGAGGTTCATCGGCTGCTGGGTACAGCGTTCCAGTATGCCGTAGAGTGGGGCATCCTGATTAAAAGTCCTGTTCCCGTGGACAGCCCCAAGAAGTCCACGCAGGAGCGCATCATCTGGACGGTAGAGGAAATGCGAGCAGCTCTGGACAGCATGGAGGACCCCATCCTGCATCTGGCAGTCCACCTCACATTGGTGGGCGCACTGCGGGAGGGCGAGATCGTAGGTCTGACCCCGGAAGATCTCGATTTTGATGCCGCAGATGGCATCGGAACGTTTCGTATCAACAAGTCCATGCAGCGAGTGCGAAAAGAAGCCCTGAACCAAGTGGACGATGGCTGCATCATCAAGGTGTTCCCGGACAAGCTAGAACGCAGCACCACTTCCCTCATCCTGAAAAGCACCAAAACGGCGTCCTCCTGCCGCACTATCTTTATGACCTCTGCACTGAAAGAGGAATTGAAGAAGTGGCTGAATCAGTTGGCGGCAGACGAGATGAAAGACCCGACCCGCTATCGTGACAGCGGAATGCTGTTCCGTCTGCCCAACGGTCTGGCGGTAGAGCCTGTGTTGATTCGCAAGAAGTTCCTCAAATGGCAGGATGCACACCCGGAATTCCCCCGCATTGTGTTCCACGGTCTGCGGCATTCCAGTGCCACCTACCAGCTGATGATCTCCGGCGGCGATGTGAAGGCCGTTCAGGGCACCACAGGACACGCTACGGCGGATATGCTGGTGAACACCTACGCTCATATCCAGCAGTCCTCCCGTGTGGAGCTGGGCAGGAAGTTTGAGGAAGGGTTCTATGCCAAACAGGAAAGCCCCAGCCCGCAGGCTGTACCCGCCGAAGGCGAACCGACCATCTCTATGACCGCTTTGCTGGAACTTTTGAAGAATGCAGACCCCGAAGTAAAGGCGCAGCTCCGTCTGGCTCTGCTGACCTGATGCAAAATCCGACACGCATTTTCAAGCAATTTCGCCCCTTGCAAAATCTGCTGGCGAAAACTACGACCGTGCAAAAACCGTGCATTGACCGTGCAATCCCCGATTTTTCGGGGTTACATAACAAAAAAGAACGCCAAATCTTACGATTTGACGTTCAATATCTGGTGCACCTCCAGGGACTCGAACCCTGGGCCCACTGATTAAGAGTCAGTTGCTCTACCAACTGAGCTAGAGGTGCATATTGTCAAGATGCGGTTTCTTCATCCTGACAACTATGAGTCGGCGACTACCTATTTTCACAAGCCGTTTCCAGCTAACTATCTTGGGCACGA
>NZ_DAWCVJ010000118.1:0-4885 GCF_052358865.1 Faecalibacterium sp. | reverse complement strand
GGGCGGGCTGGGCGAAGGGGCAGCTGGACGCCGCCGACGCCCTCGCTGCCGACATCCTGCGGCTCCACATCCGGGCCGACACCAACGCAGTGCGGGACCAGAGCGCGAAGCTGGCCGTCCGGGATGCCGTGCTGGCCCTCGCCGACGAGAGCTGCCCAGCGGACGGCAAGGCCGACGCCAAGGTCTGGGCGGCGTCAAATCTCGTCCGACTCGAGCTGACAGCCCGGGAGGTGCTGGCAGCGCGGGGCACCCACGCACCGGTGCACGCCTGCCTCGTCAATATGTATTTCCCCACCCGGCGCTACGCAGGAGCGGCCCTGCCCGCCGGACGGTACGATGCAGTGCGGCTGGACATCGGGACCCACCGGCCGGGCCGCAACTGGTGGTGTGTGCTCTACCCGGGCCTCTGCCGGTCGGCCTGCGGCGGGTATGCACGGCCCGAAGAAAACGACCTCGTCTGCGGGGAGTACCTCGTGCGGTTCCGGCTGGTGGAGTGGTGGAGCGAAGTCACCGCCCCCCGGGAGGATGCAGTGCTGGCCGGGGGAACGCTCTGCCCCGACGCCGCATAGGATAGGCGCGGAAGGAGTGTGACAACACTATGGCGATCCCTGCTTACTACTCACTCATCCAGCGCGGCAGCTCCGGCCCCGACGTGGCCCTCGTGCAGACGTGGCTCAACGGCATCCGGGACAGCTGCACATGGTACGCAGCCCTCACCGTGGACGGCCACTTCGGTGCAAAGGCCGAAAAGGCCGTCCGGGAGTTCCAGCTGCGGTACGGTCTGGCAGAGGACGGCAAGGTGGGCGCGAACACATGGAACGTCCTCTACGCCCGCTACACGGCCAAGCACGGCCTGACCGTCCCCTACCCCGGCATCGTGCTGCGCAGCGGCAGCACAGGCGGCTGCGTCCGTCTGGTGCAGCAGAAGCTCAACGCCGAGGGCGAGCGCCTGACCACCGACGGCAAGTTCGGCACAGGTACTGTTGCCGCCGTCAAGCGCTATCAGGCCCGCCATGGCCTCGCCGCCGACGGCACGGTGGGCAAGGCCACATGGGAGAAGCTGTTCCCGACGGCGTGATGTAAAAAGGAGTCTGGGCAGCGGCCCAGCGCATATTCTCCCACGCCTCCGCACACCCTAAGTACGGAGGTGTTTTTTATGCAATCTCTCACACCCTTCATCCGCCGCCAGCTTGAGGACGCACCCGGCCCCAGCAGTCCGCCGGAGGCGGCGGGCAGCCGGGTCAGTCCGGCCCTCGGACAGCCGCCGAGCACAGAGCCGCCCAAACCGGGTTGCGGCTCCCAGCAGCCGCCGTCACAGCCGGATGACCCCGACGTGCAGCTGCCTCCCGAGAGCGAGCAGCCCGGCGTCCCGATGACGAACGGCACCCCTGTCGCCTGTCGGCAGAAGAACGCCGCCGAGTATCTGGCCGGGCGGTCGCCGGGCGTGATGGCACAGTACGGAGACGGGCTCTTCGGTGCAGAGCAGCACACGAAGAGCCGCCAGCCGGCGCCCGACAAAGACGAGAGCGGCGTTTTACAGCTGGTAGAGTGGCGCGAAGAAGCGCCTTACGGTTGAAACGGGACTAAAATTCAGAAAATATTTTCCAATTACCTGTTGAAATCTTTGCGCAGTTCTTTTATTATGGTAGCAAACAAAGCAAAGGCAGGTAATCTATTATGGCAGAGATCAAATATGAGATCGTAGAGCGCATCGCCGTCCTCGGCGAGCGTCCCCGGGGCTGGGAGCGTCAGCTGAACCTCATCAGCTGGAACGACGGCGACCCCAAATATGACATCCGCGACTGGTCCCCGGACGGCACCCGCATGGGCAAGGGCATCTCCCTGAGCCACGACGAGCTGGCCATCCTCAAGGGCATCCTCGAGGATATGGAGCTGTAAGATGACGGAGCGCGAGGAGTTTCTGGACATTTTCCACCGGTACGTCACCCGCCCCGGCAGTGAAAAGCTGCTGGACTGGCTGGACACCAAGACCGATTTCTTCACCGCACCGGCCTCCACCCGCTTTCATGGGGCCTATGACGGGGGGCTGTGCGCCCACAGCCTCAATGTCTACCGGGTGCTGCGGAGCAGCTTTTTCGAGCCGGACACCGACACGGAGGAGACTTACGCCATCGTCGCCCTGCTCCACGACCTGTGCAAGGCCAACTTCTACAAAAAAGGCACCCGCAACGTGAAGAACGACGAGACCGGCAAGTGGGAGAAGGTGCCCTCCTACAGCGTGGAGGATATGTTCCCCTACGGCCATGGCGAGAAGAGCGTCTTTCTCATCGAGCGGTTCATGAAGCTCAAGGTCGAGGAGGCCGTGGCCATCCGCTGGCATATGGGCGGCTTCGACGACGCCGTCCGGGGCGGCAGCTTTGCCATGTCGGGGGCTTTCGAGAAGTACCCTCTGGCCGTCAAGCTGCATATCTCCGACCTTGAGGCGACGTATCTGATGGAGACTCGGTAGCCCTCTCAGTCACCTTCGGTGACAGCTCCCCCAAAGGGGGAGCCATTGGCAAGCCGGGCAACTTTCAGCTGGACGCTTGAAGTCCAATATAACGCAAAAGATAGTGCCCTGCTACAGAGATTCACAGCAGCTTGACAAGGGATATTGTCCCGAAGTTGCTGCCCTCTGTAGCAGGGCACTATTGTTTTTGATACAGATAAACTTTGCTCGTCCAGCGTGGGCTTTACCGGCACGCCAGTGGCTCTCCCTCTGGGAGAGCTGGCGCGTAGCGCCTGAGAGGGCTACGGCATCAGCCTCGCCAGCTGAGCCAGCACCTCATCGCCGAGATGTTCGAGGCGGGTCTTGGGCCGGGCCGGGGCAGCCGGAGGCGCAGGGACAGACACAGCGGCCTCCGGGGGCTGCTCCGCGTCCTTCTTTTCGTCCCCGGGGAAGGAGATGGTGGGCAGAGGGGGCAGCTCCGGCAGGGGCTTGAGAGCCTCCGCAGTCAGCTTCTCCACCTCGGCGTGCAGCACATCGCACCGGGCGCTCAGGTCGGCATTCTCCTTCCGCAGAGCCAGAATGGTGCGCTCGTAGGCGAACATCCGCGTCTCATAGCGGCGCAGCTCGGCGTTGGCAGCGTTGAGCTGACGGCTCAGCTGCTCAAGCTTGGCCCGTTCCGCCGCCTCGGGCGCAGGGGCAGGGCATGACCGCTCCGGTTCGGGTGCCATGGCTTCTTCCACCTCCTGCAGTCTGCGCTGGGCGCAGCGCTCCTCCCGGGCAGTCTCCCGGCAGAGCGCCTCGAGCCGATGCAGCTCCGGGGTCCGGCGGCTGCTCAGCCATTCCAACGGCAGCTTGGTCTCCTGCTGCTCCACGGTCGGGGCCTCCTTGTGTTTATCTCCGCTTGTTCAGGATCGCCAGCAGGTCGTCATAATAGCTGGTGTCGCTGCTCTCCTCCTCCACGGGCTTGGCGGCAGCGGTGCCGGAAGCGGCAGAGGGGGTGTTGACCTCGGCGCTGAAGACTGCGCTGGGGGCGGAAGCGGTGACGCCGGGTGCTGCGGCACCGGCGGCAGAAGTGCCGAGGGTGCTGCGCAGGCCGTCCGCGGCCTTATTGTCGAAGCCGGTGGCCACGACCGTGACCCGCATTTCGTCCGACAGGTTCTCATCGAAAGCAGTACCCCAGATGATGTTGGCATCAGGGTGAGCGCTCTGGGTGATGAGGCCTGCAGCGGTCTCCACGTCCTCCAGGCCGATGTCGGGGCTGGAGGTGATGTTGATGATGACGCCGTGTGCGCCGGCGATGCTGGTCTCCAGCAGCGGGGAGGAGATAGCAGCCTTGGCGGCGTTCTCAGCCTTCCCTGCGCCCTTGGCACTGCCGACGCCCATATGGGCGTAACCGGCATCCTTCATGATGGAGCGCACGTCGGCGAAGTCGAGGTTGATGAAAGCCGGCACGTTGATGAGGGCGGAGATGGACTCGACGCCCTGACGCAGCACATTGTCGGCTGCCTGGAAGGCGTTCATCAGGGTGATCTTCTCCTGACTGATCATCTTCAGGCGCTCGTTGGGGATGACGATGAGGCTGTCCACGTGCATCAGCAGGTTGGCGATGCCCTGCTCGGCCAGCCCCATCTTCCGCTTGCCCTCAAAGGAGAAGGGCTTGGTGACAATGCCCACAGTCAGGATGCCCAGATCGTGTGCCACCTCGGCCACTACGGGGGCTGCGCCGGTGCCGGTGCCGCCGCCCATACCGGCGGTGATGAAGACCATCTGAGAGCCCTTCAGGGCGTTTGCGATCTCGTCCTTGCTCTCCTCGGCGGCGCGCTGGCCGATCTCAGGGTCGGCACCTGCGCCGCGGCCCTTGGTGAGCTTGGAGCCGAGCTGTACTTTCGTTGCAGCATGGTTCTTGGAGAGAGCCTGCTGGTCGGTGTTCATTGCGATGAACTCGACGCCCTGCAGGCCGTCGCTGACCATGCGGTTGACGGCGTTGCCGCCGCCGCCGCCCACGCCGATGACCTTTATCGTCGTTACGTTTTCGTCCATTTCTTCGTCGAGCATGAGTGCCATATCATTGTCCTCCATCGGATTTTATCGTGACCCGCGCCTGCGCGCGCAGGATTATACGCATACTGAAGCTACTATATAACAGTATCGTATCATCTTTTTGCCCCGAATGCAAGTCTATTCTGGTTTTTAGCTGGTATTTTTTTCACACAGCCCGGAGCAGGGGTCATTTCTCTCCCAATTCGTGCCCCGAGCGCGGCCAGCGTCTCCGTCAGGCCCGCGTAACCCCGGTCGATATGACGGGTGTCCTCCACCCAGCTCTTTCCTCCTGCCGCAAGGGCGGCAAGGACCAGTGCGGCACCGCCCCGCAGGTCGGGGGCCATAAGGGTGGTGCCGTGCAGGCCGCTCTCCGGCAGCGGGCCGACGGAAAGCACC
>NZ_DAWCVJ010000117.1:0-5118 GCF_052358865.1 Faecalibacterium sp. | reverse complement strand
GCAGGGCTGGCTATCCTTGTTTTGCTTTGTGCTTCTCTACCGTACATGAGCATTGGAGCCGGGGTTGTCGTTACCGTAACCTTCCAGCAGGTTGATGGCACCCCACACGCCGAGACCGGCACCCAGAGCGACAACCAGAGTCTGAAGAACTTCGATAGCAGAGTTAAAGAATTCCATAGTCGTTTCTCCTTTATTTTGAAAAAATTGTAGACCATCCGTACACACCTGAAGCTGCATAATGAAGCCGCAAACTGCGGCGGGAGTGGGCTTGCTGGTGTACCTCTCTGGTCAGGATAAAATAAAACCGCCTACCGGTTCAGGCAGACGGGAGCGAATCAGCGTCCACCACGATGAACTCATCACCGGGGTGGATTTTTTCTTTTCGGTTCAGATATTTTTCAATATCGAAGGTGTTTTTGGGGTCGTAATCCGAGGTCAGCTTGTAGTTGGGGTGCTGGGTCAGGTCGTACTTGTCCGAAAGAAAGGGGCGCACACCTCGCAGCTGCAAAATACACTTGCCGCCGTCCAGCACCGCCAGCTCGTCCCGGCTCAATAATTCGTGCCCCATCTTCTGGAACGTGGTGCCATAGCTGGGGCTGTTGCCACGGGTGTCCGAGGTGTTGAACGCATCAATCGTTTCTTTGCCCAGCATTTCAGACAGGTCTTTCAGGGTGGTCGGCTCGCTGCCGCCCAGAAATATTTGGCTGTCCATGTTGCCCACAATGGTATCTGCGTTGTCCTTGTAGATGGCTTTCAACTGGCTTCTCGCCTGCAAAACAAGGCAGGCAGAGATTTCACGGCTGCGGATGGTCGCCACCAGCTTTTCCAGATTGGGGATCTGCCCGATGTTGGCGCACTCGTCGATCAGGCACCGCACATGGATGGGTAGCTTGCCGCCGTACACATCATCTGCTTTATCGCAAAGCAGATTGAAAAGCTGGGTGTAGACCATGCTGATGAGGAAGTTAAAGGTGGAATCCGTGTCCGACATGATGAGGAACAACGCCGTTTTCTTATCGCCCAGCGTGTCCAGTTGCAGTTCATCGTACATGGTAAGGTCCCGCAACTCTTGGATGTCGAAGGGCGCGAGCCTAGCACCGCAGGAAATCAGGATGGATTTTGCCGTTTTGCCGGCAGCTAATTTGTAGAGCTTGTACTGGCGCACTGCGAAGGAATTGGGCTTTTTCTTGCCCAGTTCCTCAAACAGCAAGTCCACCGGGTTCTGGTATTCCTCATCGTCCTCCAGTACCTGCATGGTGTTCAGCATTTCCAGCAGAGTAGCGAAGTTTTGCTCCTCCACCGGGGCTTCATAATGCAGATAGGCAATCAGGGCGGTGAGCAAAAGACGCTCCGATTTTTCCCAGAATGGGTCCCCGCCGGACCCTTCACCCTTGGTGTTGGTCATCAGGGTCGTGACCAGTTTCAGAATGTCCTTTTCGCTGTGGACATAGGCGAAGGGGTTATAGTGCATCGACTTTTTGAAGTTGATGGTGTTCAGAACTTTTACCTTATAACCATTTTTCAGCATGGCCTGCCCACATTCAAGCACGATTGTACCTTTCGGATCGGTTACGACATAGGAACTATGGCATTGCAGGAGGTTCGGTTTCAGCCAAAATCTCGTTTTGCCAGAGCCGGAGCCGCCGACCACCAGCACATTTTTGTTCCGGGCGTTCTTGGGGTCAGGTGGACGATTGCTCATCATTAACCGCTCTGTCTTGGTTAAAATGATGTTGTCGGAAAACTTGGGAGACATGAACGGCTCAATGTCCTTCGGTGTGCCCCACCGGGCAGAGCCGTACTCCATGCCATGGCGGTACTTCTTTGCGTTTTTGCCACGCAGATAGACCGCCAGCCGTAACCCTGCACCGCAGCACAAGCCCACCAGAATATCAAGCGGGTGCAGGCTTGGCAGCGGGTTTGCAAACGCCACCGGGATGGTTCCCATCATGGACATGATCTTATCGCCCAGTTCCTTGCCCTCGGCAAGCCGCCACGCTTCGCCAAAGTTGGTTGCCACCAGCCCCAGCAAAATATAGGGCAGATACAGTGCCAGCAGCTTTGTCAGCTTTTTCGTGGTCACAGTCCACGCTCCTGTTCCTTGTGCCGGACTTTGCCGGGGAGTTCTGCCGCTGCCTGCACCAGTTCCTGCAACCGTGCCAGTACCGAGGGGCGTTTGTCCTTGTTCAGCAGGGATGCCGAATACTCCTTGAACGCCGAGTTGAATGCTTCTGCGTCCGGTGCTTTGAAAAAGACCAGATACCGGGGCGGCACCTCGGAGGTGTCCTTGCGGATGGCATAGTCGATGCCGTACTTTTTGGCATAGCGTTCCAGACCACGGATGCCGGTCTTGCTGATCTCCACGCTGGACACGCCCCGGTTCTGCCGCAGAAGAGTGCGGACGCTCTGCTTACCTTGGGATGCCTTGGACTGGTACAGCCGAAACGCCGCTTTAACTGCCCGCAGGACAGTCCGGGCAGACAGCTTCGTGGTGGAGATCATAATGTTGAATGATTTCTGTTCGATTTCTTCCTGCACTGCCATCACCTCCCGTGCAGCAGGGTGATTTTAGCGGTCATGCTCTGCCGGGGGCTTGGTGCGGGGCTTTTCTGTGGGCGGTTCATCCGGCACCGGCAGCACCAGCAGATGGTTGCCCAGTTTCAGAAAGGCTTCCGGCTGATGAAAAAGCTGCTCGTACTTCTGCGCCAGTTCCGGGGTCAGGGATGCAAAATCCTCCTCGCCCAAACCCACCACCAGAAAGTCTCCGGCAACGGCATCATACATTTCTCCGTTTTCATCCCGAAGGGCACGGTTCAGGGGCAGTCCCATGAGCTTGCCATCGTCATTGCAGATGATAGCCACCGGGTCTGCAAAGGGGTAAACAGCAGCAATCGTGCCGCCCACCGCCTCCTGCAAGGCTTTCAGGTTGTTGTCAATCTCGACCTGCTGCGGATACTGTCCCGGTGGAATTTTCAGCACCGACAAGGTGTTCTCGTTCTGTTCCATTATCGTCCTCCTCGAATTTGATAGAGATCTCCTGCCCGGCATGGGCGGCGTTCAACAGAGCTGCCACGAAGAAGCCGAAAAAAGCGCCGGCTTCAAAAAATGCGAAACCGATAAAAAAGTTCAGCATGGCACACCTCACTCCATGCAGATGCAGGGCAGATTCTGGTCGTCTGCCATCAGGGTGATGCTGTGGCTTGCCAGATACTTCTGGAACAGGTAGACTTCATCGATGGTCAGCGAGATGACCTCGCCGTCCATGTTGGTGCGAACAAGAATCACCGGGCCGGTCAGGTAGTGCTTTCCGCCCATCTTCAGCACCTGCGCCGGGTTGTAGCAGAGCAGCAGCGAGGTGTTGGAAAGGTTCAGGCAGGCATCATCCTCCTCAAAGCAGGGCAGGATGCCGGGAGCCTCGTCCAGCGTGATGATGGTCAGCTCCATATCCGGGGCAATGGCAGCGAGATAGACTTCACCAGGCTTTTTTCTGCCGTTCAGAATCGTGTAGATGCGAGTATCAATGGTGACTTTCTCGGAACGGATGTGAGTGGTAGTAAAATTCATAGACGTTTCCTCCAAAATTTTTGCAAAAATAAAAGACCCGGAACTGGGTCTTTTGGTTCAGTCTGCGATCAGCGCGCTTCTTCCTGCTTCTTCTGTTTTGCCTGTTGCTTTTTTAGTTGCCACTGGTCGAGCAGCTTGATGATGATGCTTTCCATTTGCCGAGGCGTATAGCTGCGTGGAAAGTATTTTCGCAGGATGTCGTTTTTGATAGTTACAGTGTCCTGCTCACTCTTCTTTTCCTGCCCCAAAATGTCAAATGCCTTTTCATAGGTGAACTCACCACACTGCGCCATCTTCTTTAGTTGCTGAGCCTGCGATACAGATGGGGCATTTTGGGTACCATCCATGGCTTCTAAAAATTCCCGCTGTTGGCTTTCGTCCAGATAGGACAGTTCCACAGCGGGATTGAAGGAGATCTTCTTTTCGTCTACCATGTCCAGCAGTTCCGGGACAAGGTTGGTCAAGCGGATGAAACGGCGAATAGTATCTTTACTTACCCCAGCATCATCGCCAACTTTTTCGACGGACAACTTCTGCGCAACTTGCGTAGAAGTTAAATCTGACCTAGCACCTTGATTTTTTATTGCGTCCAGCTTCATTTTGTAGGCAAAAGCCCTCTCACTGGGCAGGATGTGTTCACGTTGGAGATTGCTGTCCACCATCAATATCACAGCAGCATCGTCCGACATCTGCCGCACGATAACCGGCAGGGTATCCAGCCCGGCAAGTTTCGCCGCATACTGACGGCGGTGCCCGGAGATGATCTCGTAGCCGTCACCGTCCGGGCGGGGGCGAGCAATCAGCGGAGCCAGCACACCGTACTGAGCAATGCTCTCTACTGTCCGGGTCATAGCTTCATCGTCCAGCACCTTGAAGGGGTGGTTCTTGAAAGGGAACAGCTCTCCAATGGGGATCTGCTGCACCTGCTCCCGCTGCTGTTCCTGTCGGGATTCTTCCGTGGAGAAAATGTCATCTGCCCCTTTCAGCGACACGTTTAAGCTGTTTTTCGGCATCAGCCAGCACCTCCTTCGTCAGAGATTGGTAGGCTTCTGCCACCTTGCCTTTGGGGTTGTGCTGGAAAATGCTTTTGCCAACGGCACTGATCTCCGCAGCACGGACAGATCGGGGAATGGTCTGGTCGAACACCTTGATCTTGCTGCCGTAAGCACCCCGAATCAAATTGTCGATCTGCTGTCCGTAGTTGGTGCGGCTGTCGGTCATAGTCAGCAGGATGCCCTCAATTTTCAATTTGGGGTTGATCTGCCGTCGGACCTTCTGCACGGTCTGCAAAAGCTGTTCCAAGCCCTTCGCAGACAGGTACTGCGCCTGCACAGGAATCAGGGTGGTGTCCGCCGCTGCCAAGGCATTGACGGTCAGCATCCCAAGGGAAGGAGTGCAATCCAGCAGAATGAAATCGTATTCATGCTTTGCCCCCTCCAGCACCTGTTTCAGCATCTTCTCCCGGTTCATGCAGTTGACAAGGGAAACCTCCAGCCCTGCCAGTTCAATGTTTGCCGGAATCAGGTCAACGCCCTCCGCATGGTGCAGGATACC
>NZ_DAWCVJ010000116.1:0-5225 GCF_052358865.1 Faecalibacterium sp. | reverse complement strand
GTCGGCAGCGAGGGCGTCGGCGGCGTCCAGCTGCCCCTTCGCCCAGCCCGCCCCCTGCGACAGCAAAAAGCAGAGCAGCAGGGCGGCGCACAGCGCCCCCATCTCCCGGCGTGATAACATAAAAACCAGCCTCCTCTGGAAGTTTTATCCAGAGGATGGGCTGGTTTTGGGGGATTTATACGTTAGTTCTTCAGCGACTGCATGGGTGCAGGAAGGCGGCCGCCGCGGTTGATGAAGACGGAGGGGTCGCGCTGGTTGACGGGCATGATCGGCCCGTAGCCCAACAGGCCGCCGAAGTCCAGCACCTCGCCCGCCTTCCGGCCGATGGCCGGGATGACGCGGACGGCGGTGGTCTTGGTATTGACCATGCCGATGGCGGCTTCGTCGGCGATGAGGGCGCTGATGACGGCGGGGGTGGTGTCGCCGGGGATGATGACCATGTCGATGCCCACCGAGCAGACAGCCGTCATGGCCTCCAGCTTCTCGATGGTCAGACAGCCGGACTCGGCGGCGTGGATCATGCCGTCGTCCTCGCTGACGGGGATGAAGGCACCCGACAGGCCGCCGACATGGTTGGAGGCCATGACGCCGCCCTTCTTGACGGCGTCGTTCAGCAGGGCGAGGCAGGCGGTGGTGCCGCAGCAGCCGCAGGTCTCAAGCCCCATCTCCTCGAGGATGTTGGCCACGCTGTCGCCCACGGCGGGGGTGGGGGCCAGCGACAGGTCGATGATGCCGGCGGGCACGCCCAGCTCCTTGGAGGCAAGGTTGGCCACCAGCTGGCCCACGCGGGTGATCTTGAAGGCCGTCCGCTTCACCAGCTCGGCCACCTGATCGATGGGGGCATCCTTGGGCAGGCGGGCCAGCGCGGCGCGGACTGCGCCCGGGCCGGAGACGCCCACATGGATCTCGCAGTCCGGCTCGCCGGGGCCGTGGAACGCGCCCGCCATGAAGGGGTTGTCCTCGGGTGCATTGCAGAAGACGACGAGCTTTGCTGCGCCGATGCACTGACGGTCGGCGGTCAGCTCGCTGGCCTTCTTGACGGCCTCGCCCATCAGCTTCACGGCGTCCATGTTCAGGCCCGCTTTGGTCGCGCCGATGTTCACCGAGCTGCAGACGATGTCCGTCTCGGCGAGGGCACGGGGGATGGACTCGATGAGGCGCAGGTCGCCCGCCGAGAAGCCTTTGTGGACGAGGGCAGTGTAGCCGCCCACAAAGTTGACGCCGACCTTCTTACCGGCGGCGTCGAGGGTCTTGGCAAAGTCCACCGGGTCAGCGTCCGGGCAGGCACCCAGCAGCATGGCGATGGGGGTGACGCTGATGCGCTTGTTGATGATGGGGATGCCGTACTCGGCGCTGATGTGCTCCACAGCGGGCACGAGCCGGGCGGCACGGGTGGTGATCTTATTGTAGATCTTTTCGCAGGCCTTTTTGGGGTCCGGGTCGATGCAGTCCAACAGGCTGATGCCCATGGTGACGGTGCGCACGTCCAGATTGTCCTGCGTGAACATCTCGATGGTCTCGAGGATGTCGCCGGTGTTCATCATGTTCATATTCGTATCTCCTCAGATGGTATGCATCGCGTCAAAAACTTCCTGACGGGTGAGATTGATCTGCATCCCCATCTCGGCGGCGAGAACATTCATCTTCTGGTGCAGCTCCTCGTGGGAGACATTGCACTTGGTGATGTCCACCAGCATGATCATGGCGAACATACCCTGCAGGATGCTCTGGGTGACGTCTTCGATGTTGATGTTCAGCTCGCTGCACAGGCCCGAGACGCGGGCGACGACGCCCACGGTGTCGTGGCCGATGACGGTAATGAATGCTTTCATAGTTCTACCCCTTTGTTGTGATGTTGTAGCCCTCTCAGGCGCTTCGCGCCAGCTCTCCCATAGGGAGAGCCACTGGCGAGTCGGACAGGTTCACGCTGGACGAACGAAGCGCAATATTTCGGGAACGGTAGTGCCCTGCTACCTGAATTGACGGCAACTAGACAAGGTGCGCTTATTTCGAAGCCGCCGCCCTCTGTAGCAAGGCCCGCTCTTTTGCGTCATATTACACCTAAGCGTCCAGCTCAAAGCTGTCCGGCCTGCCAATGGCTCCCCCTTTGGGGGAGCTGTCACGCCTGCGGCGTGACTGAGAGGGCAACTCCAGTATAGCAGATTTCACGAAAAATGAACACTCTTTTTGGAAAAAAGAGCAGGGAAGAAGGGCAAAAGAGTGTCTATTGCGGGCGGAATGGGGCGGGAAACTGCAAAAACCGGGTGCAAACCGCCCGCTGGTGTGTTATACTGATAGAAATATCGCCACAGGCTGAACAAAGGAGAAACGACTATGGAACAGCTTCTGAAGATCCTTGAGGACAACGCCCGGATGTCGGTGGAGGACATCGCGGCTATGCTGAACAAATCCCCCGCCGAGGTGGCGGCGATGATCGACCTTGCCCGGGCGCAGGGCATCATCAAGGGCTACAAGACCCTCGTGGACTGGGAGAAGGCCGGGGTGAACCGGGTGGAGGCCGTCATCGAACTGAACGTCAGCCCCAAAAAGAGCCGGGGCTTCGACGAGATCGCAGCCACTATCGCCTCCTTCGACGAGGTGGAGAGCGTGCTGCTGATGAGCGGCGGCTACGACCTGCAGCTGGTCATCAAGGGCCAGACCTTTCAGGAGATCGCTCTCTTCGTGGCAAAGCGTCTGTCCCCGCTGGACGATGTGCTGTCCACAGCTACCCACTTCGTGCTCCGCACCTACAAGAAAGAGGGCCGTCTGTATCAGGACGAAGAAATCGATGAAAGAGAGTGCACGGTGCTGTGATGGATTATGATAGACTGATCGCGCCTGCCGCCGCCGCCATGCGGCCCTCCGGCATCCGCAAATTTTTCGACCTTGCCGCCGAGATGCCCGAGTGCATCAGCCTCGGCGTCGGCGAGCCGGACTTCAAGACCCCGTGGGCCGTCCGGGAGGCCGGCATCGAGAGCCTCGAGCATGGCCGCACCCGCTATACCTCCAACGCCGGTCTGAAGGAGCTGCGGGCCGAGATCGCCCGCTACCTCGACCGCCGGATGGGCCTGAAATACGACCCGGCCAAGGAAGTCCTCGTCACCGTGGGCGGCAGCGAAGCCATTGATATGTGTATCCGCACACTGGTACAGCCCGGCGATGAGGTCATCATCCCCGAGCCGTGCTTCGTCTGCTATGAGCCGATCACGACCCTCTCCGGCGGCGTGCCGGTGCACGTGGCCTGCCGTCAGGAGGACGAGTTCCGCCTCCGGGCCGACGCCCTGAAAGCCGCCATCACCCCGCGCACCAAGCTCCTCATCATGCCTTTCCCCAACAACCCCACCGGCGCAGTGATGGAGCGGGCAGACCTTGAGGCCATCGCCGAGGTGCTGCGGGGCACCGACATCATGGTGCTGTCGGATGAGATCTATGCTGAGCTGAACTACGGTCTCCAGAACCATGTCTCCATCGCCACCCTGCCCGGCATGGCCGAGCGGACGGTGGTGGTCAACGGCTTCTCCAAGACTTACGCTATGACGGGCTGGCGGCTGGGCTACGCCTGCGGCCCCGCGCCCATCATCAAAATTATGACGAAAATTCATCAGAGCGCCATCATGAGCGCCCCCACCACCAGCCAGTATGCCGCCATCACGGCCCTCAAGGACTGCGACGGCGAGATCGAGCGGATGCGCAACGAGTACAATATGCGCCGCCGCCTCGTGGTCAAGAGCTTCAATGACATGGGCCTGAGCTGCTTTGAGCCTCGGGGCGCATTCTATGCCTTCCCCTGCATCAAGTCCAGCGGCATGACCAGCGAGGAGTTCTGCACCAAGCTTCTGGAGCAGAAGCACGTCGCCATCATCCCGGGCAACGCCTTTGGTGCGTCCGGCGAGGGGTATGCCCGGGTGTCCTACGCCTACAGCGTGGAGCACCTGATGGAGGCCCTCCGCCGCATCCGGGAGTTTCTGAGCGAGAACGGCAAGTGAGGAGGGAACAGACGATGCGCAGCAGTGTGACGGTGCTGGCTCCGGCCAAGCTGAATCTGGCGCTGGATGTGGTGGGTATCCTGCCCGGGGGCTACCACGCGCTGGACATGACCATGCAGGCCATCTCGCTGTATGAGCGGGTGGTCATCCGCCGCAGCCCCTACCTCGACCTGACCCTCCCGGGCAGCAAGGTCAAGGCAGGTCCCGGCAACACCGCCATCAAGGCGGCGCTGGCCTTTTTTCACTACACGGGCCTGCTGGCGGGGGCCGACATCACCATCTATAAAAACGTGCCTGTCCGGGCTGGCATGGCAGGCGGCAGCGCCGACGCTGCCGCCGTGCTGGTGGGCCTGAATGAGCTGTACGGTGCGCGGCTGTCCATGAGCGAGCTGTGCGCGCTGGGAGCGTCCATCGGCGCGGACGTGCCCTTCGCCCTCATGGGCGGCACCTGCCGGGTGCAGGGCCTCGGCGATGTGCTCAAGCCCTTGCCGCCCCTGCCGGAGTGCTGGTTCACGGTGGTCATGCCCGACTACGGCGTCTCCACCCCTGAGGCATTTGCGGCCTATGACCGGGTGGGCAGCAGCGTCCACCCCGACTGCGCCGCGCAGGAGGCTGCCATCCGGGCCGAGGACCTCGACGGAGTCTGTGCCGCCGCAGGCAATGCCCTCGAGGAATGCAGCGGTGCGAAGGACAATGAGGCCATCAAGAACGCCCTGCGGGAAAACGGCGCTGTCACTGCCCTCATGACCGGCAGCGGCGCAGCGGTCTTTGGCGTCTTCCGCACCGAGGGCGAGGCCCTTGCTGCTGCCGCCGACCTCCGCCCCCGCTGGCCGGAGGTCTATACCGCCCAGCCCGTAAGGGGAGGGGCGGAGGTGCAGCCGGTGAGACGGCGCTGACAGTACGATGCATCTGTGAATTTTTTATGCCGTGCTTGACTTTTGGGCGGGATGGCATATAATAGATTCAGGAATGTGAATACTCCATTGGCCTAACCCCCAATGGAAAAGCCCCCAAGGAGCCGTGAACTCCAAGGGGGCTTTCCTTTTTAGGCTTTGCGGTTCTCGTCGTATCGGTCAAGCTGTCCTTCGCCTCCCCAAATGCATAACCCTCCCTCCCTTTGGGCATACTGCCCGCAGGAAGGGAGGGCCTTTTTGTGCAGAGCTTTTACAAAATCTGTCTCGTCCTGATGATCGTCGGGGGCATCAACTGGGGGCTGGTGGGCCTGTTCCAGTTCGATTT
>NZ_DAWCVJ010000115.1:0-5285 GCF_052358865.1 Faecalibacterium sp. | reverse complement strand
CCAGATAAACACTAATCTCCATGATTGTTACCATTGAAGGAATACATTTGCGACGATCTTCGGGCATACCGAATAAGATTTGCATTGGCAGTTGAAAACGGCTCATGTTACCTATTGCAATTCTGACTATTTGGAAATATACTTGTAAGTATCAAATTATTTCACTTTATGGGAGGAAATTATTATGGCAAGACCCAAGGGAAGCAAGAATAAGGCTCGTACTGTAAAGGCCAGCGTTGATTATGCAGCCGTCGTTGCAGAAAAGACCGCTGAAAAGGAAAAAATCGAATCTGAGGTTGCTACGCTGACTGCAAATCTCGATGATCTGAAAACGCAGCTGAAAGCCAAGAAAGCAGAATTGAAAGCCGCCACCAGGGAACTTGCCAAAGCTGAAAACAAAAAAGCTGCCGCCGAAGCAAAGGCAGCAGAAGAAGCAAAGAAGGACGAAGCAGAAGATGTGCTGAAGAAGCTGCTTGCCAGCGGTATGACGGCTGAAGAAATCCTTGCAAAGCTCCAGTAATGCAATATGATGAACTGGACAAGCTGCTGAAGTAAAGGAAGGGGCTGTTGCACACGGATAAAAGCCGGTGCAACAGCCTCTTTTTCATTCATGCTGCAATTTTTTCAGCGTTTCAAACGTATCTAAATTAAAGTGGCATATCATATTCCTTTTCACACATACTTGCCATTTTCAGACAGGAGGTTGCTTTTATGAAAATATCTGCCGACTATCGTATGCTCGCTCTCGATGCTCTGCGCGGAAAATGGAAAACTGCTGTTCTGACAGGTATTGCCGCCAGTGCGCTCGGTGCTACCATTGTGAGCAGTTCCAACAGTGTCGTTTCCAATTCCAATCAGGCAAAGGACATTCATTTTAACCTGGTCGCCCAGCCAAACGGCGGTCGGCTGCTTGCTGTTTTGCTTGTCGGCATTGGCCTGTGGGCAATCCTCCAACTGATCGTGGGCGGTGCAGTTCAACTGGGATATGCTCATTTTAATCTGAACCTTGTAGATGGAAATGATGCTGCCATCTCGGACTTGTTCTCTCAGAAAGACCGTCTGTGGGATGGCTTCTGCATGAAATTCCTGCAGGGTCTGTACATCGCCCTCTGGTCGCTGCTGTTGGTGATTCCGGGAATCGTGAAAACATACAGCTATGCGATGACACCTTACATCATGTCCGAACATCCTTCGCTGACCGCAAATGAAGCGATCACAGAATCCCGGCGGATCATGAATGGCAACAAATGGCGGCTGTTCTGTCTGGATTTCAGCTTCATTGGCTGGGAGCTGCTCTGTTCGTTGCCACTGTATGCCGGGGGTTTTCTGGTTCTCAAATATTTCACCGGTTCAGAGGCTATGGCGATTTCTCTTGTTCTTCTGCTGACAATTCCATTGAGCATTGGCTTCTTTTTTGTACGCCCCTATGAGGAAGCTGCATGGGCCACTTTCTACCGCGATATTACCGCAGCACCTACCGAACCGGATGAAGCATACTGACTTTTATACTATTTCGCAGATGTGACCGGATTTTCGAGGTGGTCTGCGTATGGATAAGAAACCTGACCGTTCCGAAATAATTACAATGAGCCTCTTGTATGCTTTAACGCTGGTGCTTACGGTATTAAAAGTGACGAGAACGTTTTCACTGCCTTGGTTGTGGGTACTGGGTCCGCTTTGGCTTGGCACACGTCGGTACCGTGATTAGGGCTGCTTGCGCTGGGAGATCTCTCCCAGCGTTTTTTATTGCTCGGAGATGCCGAGATATTGGTCAATCTCCATGATGCTTTCCCCACTGATCTCAACCAGATCTTCAAAGGGCACTACGGTTTCGCCCACCTGCAAGGTGCGGAACACCGGGTCGATGCGGTCCGCTTTTCCGGTCAGCGTGATGTAGTTGCCCACTGCGGGAATTTCCGGGTGGGCGGTATCCTCTTTGAAATACCGCACTGTGATGGTCATGCCCTTGGTGACCTGCATCAGCCGATCGGACAGAGCCGACATTTCTTCCTCGGTCAAAATGCGCTTGGTCACCCGCTCGGTGCGCTGCTTTTCTGCGGCAAGCTGCTCATCATAACCACGCAAGGCTGCAAAGGGAGAGAAAATCTTTGCCCGGTTCTGCAAGGTCATGCGGGGATGCTTGCGAAGGGATTCTTCGGTCTGGGGGCGTTCCATCTCTATAATGTCCCCATACTTTTGGGCAGTCTCTTGTCCGATCTTGCTATTTTTGTAGTTTTCCATCCGAACCTCCCGCGCTGTGCCCGCCGATCTGCGCGTTGCGCTGGCGCATGGTGGCACCTTCCTCGTAGCTGCTGGCTTTCAGCACGGCGTTTTTGCCGTACTTGTTCTTGATGCCCAGCATGGCTTGCTGGAGTTTTTTCTCCTTTTCCAGCTTCTTTGTGTCCGTGAAAAAGTCCACCTGATAGATGCCCTCGTCCGGGGTGACCTTGTTGGCGTTGAGGGTGATGCGCCGCACCGTCAGCGCCGGGTCGGTGATGCGCTCAAACAGCTTTGCGCTTTCGTTGATGATGGTGCTACCCAGATTGGTGGGGGCATCAAACCGGACAGTGCCGTGGGCTGCTTTGGGGATGACCCTGCCGTAGCGGTCGGTCTGGGTCAGACCACGATAGTCCCCCTTGTCCACGTTCTCCCGGTCGTAGCCTATCTCCAAGGTGATGGATTCCGTCACCAGTTTCTTTTCCGTGAGCCGGAACATCAAGATCTCTGCCATCTCCCGGACGATAAGCTTGGCTTTGTCGTTGGGGTAAGGGCAGGTCAGCACCTGCCCCTCGCTGATGCTGTTGGTGCTGGGCTTGTAACTTTTGATCTCAGCCATACCGCAGGGCTCATAGCCCCATGCGTGGTCGATGAGAATTTCCGCATCCACGCCAAAAATTTCATACAAACGATCTTCCCCGTGGACGGAAAACCGTGCCAAATCCCCCATGGTGTAGATGCCATGGGCTTCCAGCCGCTTGACGGTGCCGGGGCCAGTCATCCAGAAATCCGTCAGCGGTCTGTGGTTCCACAGCAGATACCGGTAAGACTGCTCGTCCAATTCCGCAATGCGGACACCGTCCTTGTCCGCAGGGATGTGCTTTGCCACAACGTCCATCGCCAATTTTGCAAGGTAGAGGTTTGTGCCGATGCCTGCCGTTGCGGTGATGCCGGTGTTGTACAGCACCTCCCGCACCATAGTCATGGCAAGCTCATGGGCACTCATGTGGTAATAGGGCAGATAGCCCGTCACATCAATGAAAACCTCGTCGATGGAGTAGGGGTAAATATCCGCCGGGGACACATATTTGAGGTAGGTCTTGTAGATTTGGGTGGACACATCCAGATACCGCTGCATCCGGGGCGGCGCAACGATGTAGCTCAGCCCTAGCGTCGGGTCTGCGTTCAGGGCGTTGGCATCGAAGGAGGTGCTGGCAAAGTGGTACTTGCCATCCTCTCCCCGGACTGCCTTTTTCTTCCGGATGGCAGTTTGCAACCGCTGGGCGTTGACCTCCTGGACACGCTGAACGGCTTCAAACAGCCGTGCTCTGCCGGGTATCTTGTAGGCTTTTAAGGAGGGCGACACCGCAAGGCAGATGGTCTTTTCGGTGCGGGAGGCGTCCGCCACCACCAGATTGGTGGTCAGGGGGTCCAGATGACGGTCTACGCACTCCACCGAGGCATAGAAACTTTTCAGGTCGATTGCCAGATAGGTACGCTGTACTGCCATACTTCAGCCCTCCTCTGTGTTATTTGGTTTCCACCTCCACGAACCACCGGCCAAACCGGGAGGGAAACCGTGGGTCAGAACGCTCGAAAAACAAGTGCCGCTCCTGCCCCTTTACCATTACAGTATAACAGTCGCCGGGCATCTCGGCAATGGTATTTGCAGGGCGAAAGTCCCGCACCTGCTCGATGGGATACGTCCGACCATCGCCCCATGTGATCTGCCGGGGCTGCATATAGCCGGTTGCGTCAAAATCAGAGTTCACCTTCACATAGACCTTTTCTGTTTTACGGCGGCAGTTCCGATTCATTCCTCACAGCTCCTTTGCAAAAGTAACAACCATTTATCTTATTATAATAAATCTTTACGCTGTTTTCAAGAGAAAACACAACAATTATTAGCGATGCAAAAAAATACAGCTATATTTCAGTGTGAAGCCTGAATATAGCTGTATTCTTTCTTTATAGATGATTTAATTGTTCTCCTCAAAGTTCTCAACCTGCTCCATGACCTTTTTGAAAACTTCGGGGCTGTACTGTGGAGGATAGCCGTTTTTTACAAGGCAGATCTTGATCTCCAGCTTCAACTGATTGCGGACGTTCTGATTGTTCAGCCAGTCAGCAAACGAAGATTTGGTGTCGATAATCTCTTTGACCTTTTGCGCCAGAGCCTTGCACTTGTCGTTGATGACAGCACACCGTCAACCTCTTTATCGGTTCCGTATTCAAAATCATACTAGTCCCGCAGGGCAAGGAGAATAAAGATAAAGAAAGGAATTTTTTTGTTTAACTATTCTCACTATTATTTGATTTAGTGATTTTTTTCTTCTTTGGAGAAACCAGTTTGTGACCGGAATAAATGGACATGCCCATACAAATCAATGAAGAATAGGCAAAGTATTTATGCGCAGTCATAGATTTTTTGATTCCTGAATAAATGCATCCCAACATACAGAAAAGTGCGCCTAAGGCCCAGTATTTATGTGATTTCATGATTTGATGCCTCCTTTGATTTAACTGATTCAATTATAACGGTTTTTTACGAAAATGCAAGCATTACCGGGAACGCATTCATGTGGATGCTGTGACTGCCGCTACGGTCATAATCGGTGGGCATTACGAACAAGGCTCACATGTAGCATTCGACTCCGAATATCAGCCGGCACACATATGAGGACGGAAAATGTAGCAGCTTTTGAAAAAAATTGCTTTTTTCTGCTCAAAGTGCTACAATCGGAATATACCGAATACAAAGGGAAGAAAGCTCCCATGCCAAGACCGCCACGGTGCCGTCAAATTTGTGGCGTATCACAGGTCGATACATTCTGTCCCAACGGGTGCGAGAATACCGAGCCGATCCTGCTGACGCTGGACGAATACGAGGTCATTCGGCTGGTTGACTTGGAGCAGCAAACCCACGAGCAGTGTGCCGCTCAAATGGACATTTCCCGCTCTACCGTGCAGGAGATTTACGAAAGCGCACGGAGCAAGATCGCAGCGTATCTTGTCCACGGGAAACCACTGCACATCACCGGGGGAAACTACCGCATCTGCGGAGGACA
>NZ_DAWCVJ010000114.1:0-5391 GCF_052358865.1 Faecalibacterium sp. | reverse complement strand
GACTCCACCCGCCGGGCCAGATTTTCGACTTACGCCAGCCGATGCATTGAGAATGCTATCCTCTCCCCAGCGCACTTTGGGATGGAAAAGAGAATCCCCACTCTTACGCCGATATCCCGGACCCATGGGACCGTCTGCGTTGGTGCCGCTATGGTCTTGACCTGCTGCAAAAAGAGGTTGCTGCCATGGTGGGCATGGAGGAATGGCTCTATCGGGATCTGGAAAGCGGCGCATTTCACCGCAGCTTCACGCCGGAACTTGCGGACAAGCTCGCCGCCCTTTACGGCATCCCGGTGGAGGACATTCTGGACGACTACACCCTGTTTCTGCACCGGGGCGGAGGAGACTTCCTCCGCAGATACCGGGAGGCAAAAGGCTGGAGCCGTCAGCAGCTCGCCGACCATGCAAAGGTCAGCCGGACAAGCATCCGCTGCTGGGAAAACGGACAAAAGACCATCAGTCAGAAGTGCTTTTGCCATCTGGTGGAAAACCTTGGTTCCGATTTTCCATCTATGCTTCGCATGTGAGGTATGGTAATTTTTCTCCGGCCAAACGAAAAAGCTCGTCTGCAAGCCACGATATGATTACCGCCTATTAGGAAAACAAGCTGTCGCGGTGGGGTAGAAACTGCTCAAACAACCTGTGCGCGGGGCTCGGTGTTGAGCTCGATGTACTCGACGATTTTACGAAGCTCGTCGGCAAACTTGAAGCGAACGCTGATATTACCGTTTTCGTAAACCTTGATGTGGTCTACCAGCTCAACCAGAATATCACGGGTCAGACACTCAATGTTCTGGTATTTCATAAAGGCCACCAGCGCCGGGTGCTCATTGTCCACGCCGCTTGCCAGTTCAGCCCGCTCCGCTGTCAGCTTTTCCAATACAGCGGTCAGCGTGGTTGTTTGGTGGTCATAGTCGGCCTTCATGTTGCGGTAGTCCTGATGGGTGATCTCGCCGTCTTTCCAGTCTTGATACAGTCCTTGTTTGTAGCGGGTAACTTTTGCGAGTTCCCGCTCTTTTGCCGCTATCAGATCATCCAGCCGTTTTGATTGGCACTTTTTGACCGGGGCCGTGTTGATAAGGGCAATAATTTCAGAGTAGGAAACCGCCAGATGCACCTGCTGTTGGATAGCAAACAGGACAGCCGCCTCCAAGTGGTTATGCTTGATAGAGTGCATTGTGCAAGCCGTCCGGGAGCGGTTCTTGTAGGTCGAGCAAGCGTAATACACATACTTGCCGCTTGTGCTCCGGGTTAAGGCTTTACCGCAATCAGCACACCGCAGGAAACCGCTGAACAGGTGAACTTCCCGGCCTTGGGGAGATGTGCGCGTGTCCCGTTTCAAAAGGCCCTGTACTTTGTCGAAAGTCTCGCGGGAGATAATGGCCTCGTGTGTGTTCGGAACCCGTACCCAATCTTCCTCGGGCACCGCCTCGATCTGGTGTACCTTGTAGCTCTTTACCCGGTGACGGCCTTGTACCAAATCCCCGGTGTAAATCTCATTTGTCAGTACCTCATGGATCATTCGTGCGCTCCACATGGGATTGTCACCCACGCCAGAGGAAACAGGCAGGCCCTTTAAGCGGCGGTAAGCCGAGGGGCTCGGTATGCCATGTTCGTTCAGATAGAGGCCGATGGCCCGTTTGGAGCTACCTTGCAGGAACATTGAATATATGAGCTTGACCGTTTCGGCGGCATCGGGATCAACCACCAGTTGGTGCTTGTCCTTGCTGTCCTTGACATAACCAAACGGAGCAAAAGAGCCGATATACTGGCCGCTACGCCGCTTGTAGTCAAAGACCTGACGGATCTTCTTTGAGGTCTGAAAGCAGTAATTGTCGTTCATTACATTCGTGATGGGAACCTTAATATCGGAAACGCTGTCCGGGTCAAGGTAGCTGTCCACATTCTCAGCAAGGCTGATAAAGCGGACACCCATCTGAACAAACAGGTTGTCAATCAAGCTCCCGGCGTCGCTATAATTGCGGGCCAGACGGGAAAGGTCTTTGACAACAACGCAGTTGACTTTGTGGCTCATAATGTCGGCCATCATTCGCTGAAAATCTTCCCGGTCGGTGTCCGTCCCGGTGTGGCCGTCATCAATGTATTCCGCTATGCTTTCAAATTCCTCAATGTGGGACTGGTAAAAGAAGTTGAGGATGTCCCGCTGATTTTTGACGCTGTTACTGCAGTCAAGCCCTTTCCGTATCTTTTGTAAATCCTCTTTTGAGAGCCGGATGTAGCTTGCCATTCGCCAGCGCCGGGTTCGTGTAGGGTTGGAATAAGAGGGGAAAAAGTCTTGATACCCTCTGTTTTTTGCTCTTGCCATTTGTCCTCCTTCCCTATCACATTACACCTATATTATACCTCTGTCCCGGAGGGACAACAAGGATGCCTTTGAAAGCACCGCCCTCGGGACACTTTGTCTCGAAGTTAGAAACGGGCCGTAACCGAAGTTACAGCCCGCTTTTTGCGCGGAGCAGAAAGTCGCCCAGCGTGTCCTGTAAGGACGGGCCATTCTCTGCAAATTCAATTTTTACGCCCACGCCGCCGACGCAGAAGCAGTACAGATTTTGCGCCTGCTGCATAAACCGGGCGATGCGTTCCTCACGGGACAGCCCCTTCTGAAAGGCCATACCGCTGACATCGGAAAGCGTGTCTGCGTTGGTTGCGCCAATATCGACGCTTTGCATTTTATCAAGTTCCTGCGTGGTAAGTCTCACGGTAAAACCTCCTCATTCTAATTTTGATCCCCGCTGTCCGATGGGGAAACAGGAAAGGCCAGCACCCGGAAGTGCTGGCCCTTCGTCTTTCTCCACCTCGGGACACTCTGTCTCGAAGCTGTTTTATAAAATTGGGAGCGCCGCGCTCATTTTCTTGCCCTGCCACAAGACAGCGATATTCGGCACGACGCCCCTGCACAACGGATAACTGCGGCCCGGAGGAACAGGCGGCCAGCCTGTCCAACTGCGGATCGTGGCCGTGGACTGGCCCGGCCCATTTGCGGCGCTGGTGTTGTTCGCTCGTTCCCGTGGAGGAAGTCACAGCGCACCCGCCGCTCGGCTCCCCGCGCTATGCTCGGGGCCGCCCGTTATTCCATTGTGGAGAAGAAACCTCCTCTCATATACCACCAGAAAAAAGGGGGCAAATGGAGATGCTGATTAGAGATTTTTTCTCAAATATTTTTTCATGGCCTCGATCCCGCACAGGACGGAACTACGGACAGCGCTTTTGTCCACGCCCTCGTCCCGAGCAATCTCCCGATAGCTCTTGCCGAGAATGAGGTGGGCATCCACCCGGCGGCCCTGGATCTCGGGCAAGGAGTTAAGAGCGTTCCAGAGGTGGCAGAAACGATCCATGCGCTCCAGCAGCTCCTGCGGGGACGGCTCATGCACACAGGCGGAGTATTCGATCCCGTCATCGCAGTCGAGGGAATAGTACGCCTTGTTGTAGCGGACGCGCTCGGCGCGGGCAGCCTCGGCCAACTTGCCAGCCCGGAGCTCGGCAGCCACTTCATCGGGAACTTCGATATATTCATTGGTTAAGTACCAAGGGTAATAGTCTTTCAGATTGATAGTAGTCATTATATTTTCCTCCGTTCAAATTTTGGTGAGTGGCGATCTGGACGGAGGGGGCGGCGGGGATCGACAGCCGGGGCCGCCCCTACCAACCTCGGGACAAAGTGTCTCGAAGCTGGCAGGGGATAAAAGAAAAGCGCCCGCACAGCATGACGCAATACGGGCGCACGAAACTACATTTCTATTTACATACTGAAATATTTCATGTTCGTAGCCAGACTTACCCGGAGGGGGAGCTACACTTTTTTTAGCCCGCTACCATTTGTCGAATATTGTCGATAGATAAATTGAACCACGGCGGCATCCTCCTAAATGCCGCCGTGTCATAGTACGGAAAGAGGGTCGTCGCATTTTCAAACAGACAAAAAAACGGCGGCTCTGATCTTGTCAAAGCCGCCGCTTGTAAAGTAAGCGCACGAATATTCTCTGCTCTACGACGGCTTTTTTTCTTTTGCCGTCGTGCGGCAGATTAGGATTTGTTTAGTTTTCTGATATGGATCGCTTGAACAAAATCCATGTGCTGATAAAGTAGCACAGTAGCAACAGAATAAGGATACCGACGATAATACCTACTTGTGCCATCAAAGCACCAAAGCCCAAATAGGCCGAAATTTGTACCGAAATCATTTGGAAGAAGTAGAAAATCACCACCAGAGAAATTAAGATTGCCACAGCAATCGGCAAGCCAAACCATACTGCCAACTGCTTTAAGACAAGTCGGTCAATCTCGCTTTCCTCTACTCCCAGCTTACGAAGTACTCCGAAGCGATACCGATAATGGGTTGCATCTAATAGCTGTTGCAGGGCCAGAATGGTCAAACAGATTACCATGAGAACCACCGCTCCATAGGTCATACTTGCTTTTAGAACGAACATTTCAGCCTTGGTACTGTTGACCTGCTGGGTGTGGGTTCGCATATAGTAGTGAACACCTTCTGCGCTCTCTGGATACACCGAACAAAATTCAGCCTCCAAATCCTTAGTATCGTCATAAGAGACTGGCTCCGCTGTTATGATATAGCGGTTTTTCATAACGGAAAGAAGTTCCTTGCAGACGATATCTGGAAAGATATATACAACATCGGTATAGTCGTTATATACCGTTTCCCCAATCGGCTCGTCGTAATAGCCAGTTTCAGCAAGAACCAAATCGCCAGCATCAGTCGAAACGGTTGTAATACTACTTAAAAACTCTGTTCTTTCATCCTCGGTTGCAATAGACTGCCATTGGGTCGTAAACTCATTTTCCTTTAAGGAGATTTGCTCCATTCCCAGCATCTCACGCAGGGCGTTGTAATCAGAAAGCGACATCGCCACCACGGGGAAGTCCAGTTTTACCCGATTATGAAAATCTGATTTGTTTGGCAGATAGAGATTTACCATGCGATCAAAAGAGGTTTCAATATTGTGCTCCTCAAGAAATTCCGTGACAAGCTCATAATTATCTCGCGGCAAATCGGCTTCATCATAAACATCATTGTAGCGTGTGCTAATCTGCACATCATACATAGAACGAATATCCAGATAGCCAGAAGCCCATCCAGTCAATGCCGGTGCCGCAATAAACAGGAAAATGGAAAGCACCAGCGTAAGGCAGATCAATGTCATGGTTTTGGTTGTAGTCTGTAATTTTGAAATAATCTGCCCAAAGAAAAAGAGGTTCTGCCCTTGGTATTTATGCGCCAAAGATTTTTCTTTCCATGCCACCAACAAACTGCTTGCCAAATAGATGACACCACAAATCAGAAAAATGAGGTCTGCCAAAATGAAAATCAGATATTGGTTGAGATTTCCCGTACCGAGGGCCACATAGTAT
>NZ_DAWCVJ010000113.1:0-5625 GCF_052358865.1 Faecalibacterium sp. | reverse complement strand
ATTGTTGTAATGGGAACCGAAACGCGCAACAAGGCAGACACCATTGATAATCTGCTGGGTGTTCAGGCCCTTCATCTCTGCATAGGTATCCAATTAATTGAAGTAGCTAACACGCAGAGCCAGATAGGTATTAGCAAACAATTTGACCGCTTCTGCCTCGGTAAATCCCATGAACAGCGTATCAATGTTTTCCTTGATTGCGCCTTCCTGAAGCAATTCAGCAAAAATATGTGCAGCCTTCACCAGACGGGCGTTTTCTACATCCGTGCCAACGATGATACGGCTCGGATACAGGTTGTCGTATAGAGCCTTGCTCTCACGCAGGAACTCCGGGCTGAAGATAATGTTATCGCAGTGATATTTTTCACGAACACTTGCAGTGAAGCCAACAGGAATCGTAGACTTGATTACCATGATTGCTTCCGGGTTATACTCAATTACCAGCTTGATAACCGCTTCAACCGCAGAAGTATCAAAGAAATTTTTCTTGCTGTCATAGTTGGTAGGAGCTGCAGTCACAACAAAATCAGCATCAGAATATGCTTCTTTTGCATCCAGCGTTGCAGTTAAATCCAGTTCCTTCTCTGCCAAATACTTTTCAATATAATCATCCTGAATCGGAGATTTTTTGCTGTTGATAAGATCAACCTTTTCCGCCACAATATCCACTGCCATAACCTTATGGTGCTGGCTCAACAGCGTTGCAATAGAAAGTCCAACATAGCCAGTTCCGGCCACAGCAATTTTCAAATCCTTAAAATCTCTCATGATCACTTTCTCCTCTCTCTGTTTCTCATTTTGAAAACACGCTTTTCACATACTCATAGCTGTTAATGTCACCAATGTCGTACCGCTTACCCGGCATAACATAAGCGTGCATCGGGGTCTGCTTGCTCAGCCATGCGGCAAAGCTGCCCGGCGCATCATAGCCGCAGCCATTGTCCAGTGCTTCCTGAATACGCTTTATGTCACAGGCACGGTAGCAATAGAACGGCGGCACAGCCAGATTTCCTTTCGGCTTTTTCGGCTTTTCCTCATAGCTGGTAATCAGATCATTTCCATCCAGCGTGATGATTGCCGTTTTCTGCTGCTTTTTCAGTTCATTTTCCTCGTGGCACATCACACAGGAGGTATTCTTTTCCTTGGCAAAATCAACGAACTTTGAAAGACTGAAATCCAGCACATTGTCGCCAGCCATAACCAACAAATCATCTACCAGATTTAGTTTTTCTACCGCCAACTGAATGTCTTTAACTGCTCCCAGACGAGTTTCATTGGTGCTTGTGCCATCGTCGATCACTGTAATCTCATAAGGCCGCGTCTTTTGCTTATTGCTTTTCCAATCCTCAAAATGCTGTGCAAACTTGTGGTTGGAAATCACCACAAATTCGTCAATATCGGTAGTATCCACCAAATCATCCACAAGCCAATCAAGAATGGACTTCTCGCCCACTTTCAAAAGCGGTTTCGGAAAATTCTCAGTCAGCGGATAAAGCCGTGTAGCGTAGCCTGCTGCCAAAATCAAGCATTTCATCTATATGTACTCCCCTCTTACAACTCAACGCCATCTGCGCTCTCGCACAGATGGAAACTATACTTTCCATCCAATGCCGGGAACGCTTTCAGATACTCTGCTGTGACCTTTGCTTCAATATCTTCGGCCTTATCCGGATCGATCAGTGCCATGCAACAGCCCTTGAAGCCCGCGCCGGAGAAGCGGCCGCCGTAGATACCATCGGTATCGGCCATGATTTCATACAGCTTTTTCAGTTCATCACAACCACACTCATAGTTGTAAATAGAGGATTTTCCGCTTTCAAAAACAAGCTGACCGTAACCCTCCAAATCACCTTTACGCCACAGTTCTGCACCCTTTTCGGCACGAGCGAACTCGCTGTAATAGTGTTCTGCGCGTCTGCGCCACAGTTCGGGCAGGCGGTCTTTATAGGTTTCAAAGACCTCATACGGTACATCGCGCAGCCGAGTATTTGCAAAGGTGTCGTAGTCCATCCTTGCGTACCCCATTAGTGCATAGGCTGCTGCCTTGCACTCATCCTGCCGCAGATTGTACTTGGAGTTTTTCAGGGAACGCTCCAAACCAGAGAAGAAAATTGCAACCTTGTAGGGCTTCATTTTCTCGCTGGTAGGGATCAGTTCATAGCTGTCATCTTTCGTGTCGAGGTACAGTAGATGGTTTTTCTTAGAAAGAACTTCGCAGCTCTGGTCGAGTTTTCCGCAGGAAACACCAACATACTGATTTTCCGCCGCCTTTGCGGTGAGAATCATCTCCATCGGTTCCAGATGGATGCCGTTCACTTTACACAGTGCAGACAAAAAGCAAATAATGACCGAAGCCGACGAGGACAAACCGCCAATCGGCAGGCTACCCTCAATGATGCCCGACAGACCAACTTTCAGTCGGTACTTCTCGGCCAGCATCTTAGCTGCACCGCGCAGATGGTCGGCCCAGTCGCCCTGCTTTTCATCCGGCACTGCGCTTACAAAAAACTGAGCGCGTTTCGGGAAGTTCAAAGACTGCAATTCTACAACGCCATTCTGTTTCGGGTGGTAGGCCATGTGGATTCCCTTGTCGATTGCCAAACCATTGATTTTTCCGTACTGATGGTCGATATGCGCTCCCAGCGGACTGATACGGTACGGGCAGAACGCCACATCAAACGGCTCCTGATGGTATAATTCCTTGTAAACCTCAACACACTTCATCGGTTTATTTTCCTATTCTTCTTTATTTGTAAAATTTTGCGTACCACTCAGCAAACTTCCGTAAACCCTCGCGCAAGCTGGTAGAGGGCTTATATCCGAAGTCACGCTCCAGCGCGCTCGTGTCTGCATAGGTCACAGGTACATCACCCGGCTGCATCGAAACCAGTTCCTTGTGGGCCTCGAAGTCGTAATCTTCCGGCAGCACCTTTGCACGAACCAACTCCTCGCTCAGAATCTGTACGAAGTCCAGCAGATTTTCCGGGTTCTGGTTGCCGATATTGTAAACGGCATACGGCGGAATCGGCAGACCGTCCTCACCGTTCTTCTTGTCCGGCGCACCCTGCATCACACGGACAACGCCCTCGACAATATCATCCACATAAGTAAAGTCACGCTTGCAGTTACCGTAGTTGAAAATCTGAATCGTTTCGCCTTTCAGCAGCTTGTTAGTAAAGCCGAAGTACGCCATATCCGGGCGACCAGCAGGGCCATATACCGTGAAGAAACGCAGACCCGTGGAAGGAATGTTGTACAGTTTAGAATAGGCATGGGCCATCAGCTCATTGGATTTCTTAGTGGCTGCATACAGCGATACCGGGTTATCCACCTTGTCATCCGTGCTATAAGGCACTTTTTTATTACTACCGTATACGGAAGAACTGGACGCATAAACCAGATGCTCTACCGGGGTATGCCCCTCATCGTAAGAATGGCGGCAGGCTTCCAGAATGTTATAGAAGCCAATCAAGTTTGCTTCCACATAGGCATCAGGGTTCGTAATGGAATAGCGGACACCCGCCTGCGCGCCAAGGTTCACCACGATTTCCGGCTTATACTGCTCAAAGATAGCTTCGATCACAGTCTTGTCTGCCAGATTGCCTTTCACGAAGCTGAAATTTTTAAACTGTTCCAGTTCGTTCAAACGGGCTTCTTTCAGGCGCACATCATAGTAGTGGTTCATGTTATCCAGCCCCACAACCTTGACCCCCTCTACTGTGGAGAGCAGCCGCTTTGCAAGGTTGGAGCCAATGAAGCCCGCCACACCTGTGATGAAAACGCTCTTGTTTTTCAAATCAATTTTTGTTTTATTTTCCATCATAATTTTTCTTATCCTCCCTTGTTGACTTCCCTGCTTATTTCATTGCACAACAACAAGCCTGTATACAGATTGCCACAACAATCTATACGCAGGCTTGCCTTCGTACCTCCTTATTTTCTGCTCTATCAGCTTTCGCTGCGGTGGGTTAAGTATAGAGCGCAACCAGAAGCCATTAGCACCTAAAATCACGCTGGCCGCAACGCATCATGACAAGCAGAAACAGGTTGAGGTGAAAAGGTCAAGCCGCGTAAACCCGCATGAAATCAGGATTTTTTCTGGTTGTCCATATTATTTCACACTCCCCACCGAGGATAGGCGGCTGGGAAATGGAGAATACATAGTCCTGCTTTCCGACCTTGAAGGTAGCTCCCATTGCTCCAAAGAAATAGGAAACAATGTTCTTCACACGGCTCTTCTTGTTGGTCTTGCTGAATTCCGGCACCCGGATTCGCAGTACTTTCACGCCGTTAATTTCTTCTTCGTAATATTTCTGTGTCTTATATTTATCTTCAATAGTTCCTAAGTAACTTGGCACCACACAAATCACTGTGATGTTGAACTTATCCAGCATACCCTCCGCCAACTCACGGAGAATCTGCCCCGTTGACGCAGTATCTGGAATATAGTAATGGGCATAAATCAGAAGATTCTTTTTATTTGGCATTTTGCTATATTCCTCTCACTCTTTTTTACATGTATCGCCTATGCGATTTCTTAACCACACTCCTGTGGTAATTGAATCTATTTCAAAACAAGTGTGTTGTTCACACCTGTAATTCTCTCTATGTAACTATCACTGAACAAACTTTCAGTTTTATTGAGTACACTCTCCTCGGACAGTCCACTTTATTACCTCAACTGAAACTTTGAACTATACACCTCAAGGACAACGCACTATCAAAGTGTTGTCCTTGAGAGTCATAACTCGATGTCCTCTATCCCCATTTTTCAAAGTGCTGACTCTTATTGTCATAACCCGCAAGGTCACTCACTTTGTTGAACTTGTACATTTTCACCCTTCCTTTTTATTGCAACATGAACAGTCATTTCCCCTTCATAACTCTTAATTCTTCGGAAAAATGGACATATCATGCCCATCTACCCTCTGCAATAAACTTTTCCGGAAAAATATAATTTTGCCTTTTCAGCACTTTTGCTCTCCACCTCTAATTCTCCGGAAAAATGAAGGTATCATCGTCAACTGTCGCTCTGCAATAAAACAGGCTCGTAGTGGGGTAAATTCGATGATATTTACGCTCCACTCTCGCCCATCAAGCCGCAACTGAAAGTTTGATGTAGACATTGGTAGGGGTCGCAATTACAACAAAATCCGCATCACTATATGCAGCCTTTGCATCCATCGTTGTCCCGAATCGGAGATTTCTTGTTGCTAATCATATTGACCTTTGCCTGCACAATATTAACAGCTACTACCTGATGTTTCTGACTTAGCAGCACTCCCAGCGAAAGGCCCACATATCCCGTGTCGGCTACGGCGATTTTATAGTTTTTCATGGTTATATCTCCTCACAAATCGTTTATTTTATAAAACAGCAAACAAGCCCACGGCGGATCACTCAATGGCAATCCACCGTAGGCTTGAACTCTCCTGCAATCTTTATTTGCTGCTCCTTTTTGTGGGTCAAAACAGAGCTTCCAAAAGCCACCTACATATAACCCTCAGGATTTCCCGCTTCTTGCAGTTTTTCAACAAATAAAACATTTGAAGGACAACTCAAGCCGTCAAAACCATTTAGTTATCGTAGGTTTTCTTGGTTGACCCTATTATATCTCTAGCCCCG
>NZ_DAWCVJ010000112.1:0-5823 GCF_052358865.1 Faecalibacterium sp. | reverse complement strand
ATTAGAACTATTTCTTTCATAATTCCATTCTTTTAAAAGCTCGGGATAAAGTGTTTCCAAATCGTTTACGCCTGTTTTGGGAACTCGACCGCTACAACATGGACAGCCAGACCCCTTTTTTCGATTTGCAGGACTCGCCTTCCATTCATAACCGCAATTTTTACACTGCCACCATACAGATTTAAAGTGTCCAGGAGTAATTTCGTGTGGCGTTAACTCTCCATTTTTTTGAGGATGCCATTCTTCCGCAAGGTCGGGAAAAAGGTCAAAAAGTGAACCTACTGCGGTAACCTTTTTTAATAAAAACATTTCCTCTGTGAACTTTAGAGCACTCAGCGCATCCGTTTCTCCCTTCACGAGTCATGCTATTGATAGTACTTTGCCATGTGTGTCCACAGGTTGGGCATTTCCACCAAACAATTTGATTTGAACCGGTCGTAAACATAGATGGTTTCAATGTGCCGTTCTTTTCATAGTTCCACTTCAGTGCAACATCAGGCCTTTCTGACTCAAGAGATTTTTCAATAGTTGAAAGGTAACTTAAAATCTGAGAGAAATCTCTTGTGATGTTTACACTTACCTTGCTATGAAAAGCGAATGGATCTGTTCGAATCCACATATTGGAATTTAAATCAATTAAATCCAGTACTTGGCGAATAATATTCTCTAGTTCAATTAGCTTTTTGGCAGTTTTGATAGTGTAAACAATATCTGCCGTTTTGGCATTATCGATCCAATCTCTTTTGGTTTCTTCTTTTATTCGAATCAATTTGATATTATTACTCTTGCAAATATAATATTTCTTTAATTCGCGTGAATATTCTTTATCACTTTGATGCCATGTTGCTCCATCAAATTCAATTCCTACATGGATGCATGGAATGTAAATATCTAATTCCATTGAAGATTGAAACACTTCTTTATATTTACTGATTACATCTGGATAAATTTTTTTCACATAATATAAAACCGCCTGTTCAGGGAATGACGATTGAGAACGTAGATTGCAAATGGGGCACTGTGTATTATCTGAATTTCTATCATGAATTCGAGCTTGATATGCATGACCAATAGGGCATCGCCACCAAACCCGTTTTCCACTTCCGGATGTTACATCACATGGTGTTAGTTCGCCGTTTTTTGAAGGATGCCATTCACCTGCAAGTTTTGGGTTGATCGTTGCGAGATCATTATAGCCCTTTAAGACTTTGTGCCCTGAACAGTATGGGCAGGCGTTTCCTCTTCGTGTGCGTCGGTCAATTTTTTGTATATACGAGTGACCTTTGGTACATATCCACCATATTCTTTTTCCACTGCCCGCAGTAAAGTCAGTCGGCAATAAATTTCCGTTTTTCTCATAGTTCCATTCTTTCGCAATATCAGGATACGATGTTTGTAGGTCGTTAAAACCTTTCAGAACTTTATTGCCGGAACAATATGGACATCCGTGTTTTCTGGACACATGGAGATCAATCGCCTGTTCATAATTATGACCCTTTTTGCAAATCCACCAAACACTTTTGTGAGAACCAGAAGAAACTGTTGCTGGATTCAGCGCTTCGTTCTTTTGATAATTCCATTCCTTATCAATTGAAGGATACTCACTTAGTAAATCATTGACTCCCGGAATCACTTTTTGCATACAATTCACCTATTACAAGTATATATATTCTATTTTAATATATCCTTTTTATAGTAACTGTCAAGCGAGACTTGATTGTTATGAGCAGGGTTTGGGGCAGGCACGCCCCAACAAGATCACTTAGAAAACTCGCAAGAGTTGCAGATGTGAAGTCCCGGATGGACAGAAATTTTTCAAGAATTGAAAATTTGTGGCCATGGGACGGTTCTTGCCCTCTACCGCTGCGCTCAAAACGTATTTTTAACAAATGTTTCCGAATTGTTAAGACGCAAAAATAAGTAGAGAGTTCCGCTGCTCATGTATGGGGGTCACCGTTTGCTCCGAACGCAGTTCCTGCCCCTGTTTGTGCAGCGGCGTTGACGAAAAGTCGGTATCACGTTCGGTCGGCTCATGAGATTTTCAAGGTGCGTTTCCCGTAAAAGAAAAATACCGCCCATGCAGCATAGCGATGGATTTTGTCGGGTGAAACAGCGGCAAAATGAATCGGGTGTGTTGCGGGGCGGTGAATTTTTCAGGGATAATCCACGGCGAGGCAGTGTTCAAAATGAACACGACCACATCTTGTGGAAAGGTTCAAAGCAAACCACAAGAGCAGTGGGATTTACAAGAAAAATACCACTGTGTGTGAAAATCGTCAAGAGGGTTTTGAAAAATTTGTTGAAGTGAAGCAAGAAAAGTATGACACATCTTGTGGCTTTAGGAAAAAATACGCTATGTGAATCAGAACAAACCCCATTTTCTGTCTGCGGTAGATCTTTCTATTGCCGGCAGCAACAGGATGTTGCATTTTTGACCATTGTCTAACAATCGATGCAAAAAAATGCAGGGGAAAAAACCCTCAGATGGTTGGGCAAAACAAATTCACGAAGTAAAAATAGCACTCCCACCGGGCGTTGTCAAGCAGAAACAGACAAGTTTACAGGGGCGAAATTTTTTCGATGCGGGAAACGTTTTGCCTCCTCTATGCCGCAGGGGAAGCTCCAATAACGAAATCTTTTTCAAAATCTCTGAAAATGACTAAACTCCTTGACAGAGGAGACGGCAGGGCGTATTATTTTGGCAGAAGGACCGCTGAGAGGCGGCTTTTTATAAGACTAAAAGTTAGCTTTACCTAACTCAAAACTCTGCCCTATACGAAGAAATATATCTCTTCTATTTACAGGTGGAAAATAAATAGAGAAGGAACGTATCACGATGAAAATCTACATTTTTGGTGCAGAGGATGCCCCGGTGCTGTTACTGCTGCCGGGCACCTGTTGCCATTGGAAAAGCAATTTCGGTGCGGTGATCCCGCTTCTGGCTGACAGCTTCCGGGTGCTGTGCGTCAGCTACGATGGCTTTGATGAGACTGAACAGACCGAATTTCCCACCATGCTGGAGGAGACCGAAAAGATCGAGGCCTACCTCAAGACCCACTGTGGCGGTCACATCCGGGCGGCCTACGGCTGCTCTCTGGGCGGCTCGTTTGTGGGGCTGCTGGCGGCACGGCAGAACATCCACATGGACTGTGGCATTCTGGGCAGCTCCGATCTGGATCAGGCATCGCCGCTGGCGGCAAGATTGCAGACTGATTTTCTGCTGCCATTGATCTACCCTGTGGTGCGGGACGGAAAGTTCAAGGCGAAATTTCTCCAAAAGCGTCTGGATAAGCGTGCCAGAGAGTCGGGGGATTATGTCAAAGCCTTTCTGAAAATGTTCGGTGAGGCCCGCCCTTATGTGACCATGCAGAGCTGTAAAAATCAGTTCTACTCCGATCTTATCACTCCGCTGCCGGATAAGATCTATGTACCCGGTACCGAGATCCATATTTTTTACGCCCTGAAAATGGGCGCAAAATATCGTGCCCGGTATCAGCAGCATTTTGCACATCCTGTTCTCCATGAGCAGAACTTGCAGCACGAGGAATTGCTGGCCTGTCACCCGGAGCAGTGGGCGCATCTGGTAAAAAGTATTGCATTGTGAACGGTAAAACGTATCTGGAGCAAGCAGGATTTTGTAAGATCCAGAACCACAAAAATAAAAAGGGCTGGCTTTGCATCACAGCACAGAAATGAGGTGCGATCATGTCGAAAAAGGCAACGGAATTTCAAAGAAAAGCAATGAGCTGGATGTACCGGGGCAAGGAAATCTTCAAGCCTTTGAACACTGGCTGGATCGACGAGAATGTTGCCTGCGTGCGCGAATGGGTGGCGAACATCTTCTTCTACCGCAAAGGCGATACGACCATTATGGTCGATGCGGGATATAACTACGACCGCCTTGCCGAAAAAATGGGCTGGCTTGGGATTGATCCGAAGTCGATACACCATATCCTTATCACCCATCAGGACACCGACCATGTGGGTGCGGTGGAAGCAGACAGTCCGGGGCTGTTCCGGAATGCGAATCTGTACATCGGCGAGATCGAGAACCGGTATCTCACCGGCGAGGAGCGGCGAAAAGTCATCTATCATCTCTATAAATTGCCGCAGGTCACAATCAACAACGAAAAGGTACTGCTGCACGATGGGCAGGTACTTGACATTGACGGCGTCAGGATCGAGTGTTTTCTGGTTCCCGGCCATACATGGGGACATATGGTCTACCTCATTGACGATAAATACCTTTTTACCGGCGACACGCTGTGGTTTGGCGCGGACGGCGGCTACAGCTTCATTTCCTCGCTGGCGGAGGACAATAAGCTGGCTGTGCAGTCACTGGCGGAGCTGGAGCGGAAACTGCGCGCACGTGGGCTGCATCCATATTTCATCACCGGTCACACGGGATGGACGGACAATTTTGCCTTTGCGGTTGCCCACAAAGACAAGCACTGTTCACCATTCAAAAAACGAGTACACGACCCATCGGCACCCTATGATGCCTACGACGAATCGGACGACACCGAAGAAAATGCAAAGAGCGATTTTCTGAAAGGCGTGGGAAGATGAAGGACAGCGAATTACAAATTGACCGTAGCTGCCATGTGCTATATTCCAAACCCTGCAAAAAAGAAATTCTGGCGAAAATGGCCCTGCACTATCCGGAAGCAGAGTGGGAGACAGTATGGGAAAAGGTGCAGCGGCAGTACGCGGTCTTTCTCTCCGACTGGCGCACCGACTTGGGCGGTAAAAAGAACTTCCACAACGGCGTAGGCGGCACCTACGACTGCATCGCCATTATGTGCTATTACGATGTGTGCCGGGATGTGACCACATTCCGTGAAATTGAAGAGATGGAGGAAAAACTGATTCTTCCAACTTTCCGCAAGCTGAAATTTGTGGACTGCAACAAGCCGTTCTGGAGGAAGCTGATGTACAAGGCGTTTGTTCGTGCGAAAAGCGGCTGCGACAAATGGCACGATTACGAGATGTCGGTTGCGCCTTATGAAACCGACAAGCCTATTTATTATGAATTTACGGCGTGCCCGGCGGCGGAATTTGCCAAGCGGTTCGGATTTACGGACATTATGCCCGCCCTGTGCAATGTGGACTATGCGTCCATGGAACTGCTCCATGCCAAGCTCGTGCGGACGACCACCTGCGTGGACGGCTGCCGATGCGACTATACCATCTGCGGCGATCAAGACCCGTATGCAAAGGAACATCCCGAATATCGGGACGAGGCAGGATTCAGGAGGAATAAGTAATGCTTTTACAGGTGATTCTGGAAGGTCTTGGGTTGGGAGTTCTGCTGGTTCTGATCTGCGCTGCGGGCATCCGCAAGGGGGCTGTTGGGATGGTGCATCTTTACAGCCTGGAGGTGCAGGAGCGGTGCATTACGCTGGGACTTACAACACACGAGAAAATCAAGCGAAATTCTCTACTTTTCAAAGCCGTCTGCGTTTCCGGCTACATCGCCTATGTGCTGGTCTGTGTCTATGGGATAAATGGTGCGCGCAGCTTTGCAGCGGGTTTCTGGCAGCTGCTGGTGATTTTATCCATAATGAATCTCATGGACCGCCTGTTGGTTGACGGCTACTGGGTGGGGCACACGAACGCATGGACGATTCTCGGAACGGAGAATCTGAAGCCCTACATTACTGCAAGAGACAAGCAGAAAAAGTGGCTGTTCGGCACGGTGGGCATGGCAGTCATAGCGATGGTGCTGGCGGCAATGATGACTGCTTTTATTCATTGAGGAAGGAACCTATGAAATACAAAATCGAGAAAAACACCGTGCAGGAGACGCTGATCCTCCCACTG
>NZ_DAWCVJ010000111.1:0-5955 GCF_052358865.1 Faecalibacterium sp. | reverse complement strand
TGGCGGTCTATCTCTTGTTTTCGGTTGCTTGCTTCCTTACCGTACATGAGCATTGCTACCGGGATTGTCCGAGCCGTAGCCCTCCAGCAGATTGACAACGCCCCACACGCCGAGGCCAGCGCCGAGAGCAACAACAAGGGTCTGCAAAGTAGTGATAGCGGAAGCGAAAAATTGCATATATTCCTCCATTTCTCCGGGGTCATAGCCCCGGCCATGAAAAAAGCCGCCCGGTGTGGGCGGCAAGTGACTGCTTCGGGACACTTTGTCTCGAAGTGATTTATACAAAAGCGTCGGGATCGTCGATGTCGTCATAGCTCAGGATGTCCTCGTCCTCGGCTGTGAGCGCATCTTCGGGCACCGCCGCCTCGTACACCTCGCAAACCTCGTTCAGCCCGGGCCGCCTGCGGCGGTTGATGAGCTTGTCGAGGTCAAAGGCGTTTTTGGTTTTATCGGCCTCTGCCGTGTATCGGTAATTGGGGTGCTGCTTCAAATCGTACTTTTTGGAGAAAAACGGCGGCAGGCCCCGGAGCTGCAAAATGCACTTGTCTCCGGGCATGGTCGCCAGTTCGCTGGGGGTCATCAGCTCCCGGCCCAGCCGCTGGGTGTTCTGGTTGTAGCTTTCAGACTGCCCACGGGAGCGCCCCTCGGTCTGCATAGAGATGGTGGCCTTGCCCAGCCAGTTCTCGGATATTTCCTTGATGGTGCTGGCCTCTCTGCCTCCCAAAAACACAACGCTGTCCATGTTTCCCAAAATCGTTTCAGCGTGTTTGTCGTAAATGGCCTTGCATTGTGCTAACTGTTGGTACAGCAATACCAAAGACACCTCGCGGGAGCGGATGACGGCCACCAGCTTTTCCAGCCCCGGCACCTGTCCCGTGTTAGCCGCCTCGTCCCAAAGCACCCGCACATGATGGGGTAGGCGGCCCCTATGCACATTGTCCGCCCGCTCACAGAGCAGATTGAACATTTGCGAAAAGGCCAGAGCCACCAAAAAATTGTAGGTGCTGTCCGTGTCAGAGATGACAAAGAAAGTAGCTGTTTTCCTATCGCCCATGCGGTCAAGCTCCAGCTCGTCATAGGACATAATTTCCCGGAGCTGGGGAATGTCAAAGGGAGCCAAACGAGCGCCGCAGGAAATAAGGATCGATTTTGCCGTCTTGCCAGAGACAAATTGTCAAGGACTTTTTCATCAAATTCACAAAAAATCCACAAAAAAGGTGCCAGAAGCACTGTATGGCTCCTGACACCTCGTTTAACAGCTTACATTTTTCCGTCCAGCAGGTCTTTGCAGAGATATGCATAGTCTGGCAGCTGGTTGATATATAGCTCCCAGCGCCGCTTGATTTCGGCCAATTCCAGCGGATCGGCGGCTTCCAGTGCATGATCGTTGCCCGTCATATATAAAACATCCGTAGCAACATCATCCAAACACCTGCCGCAGAGATCAGCAGCTGATTCTATCCTGATGCCAGTATCCACATAAAGCGGATTGACGCCAATCGTCAGCCAGACATAGCCTACCTTGTCCGACCAGAGCAGTTCAAAATCAGGGCTTTGCCGCAGATGTTCCGCAAAGACTTCCTTTACTCGCTCAATTTCATGTTTCTCTTTTTCTGTGTAAAGCATTTTCGTGTCCTCCTTGACAAAAATTTTGGTGCGTACCATCATCAGTTTAGCACAAGGCGGCTTCGTTTATCAGTCTGTCACATCTGCTGAATTTCATTTTTGAGCATACGCTTGATTTTATCGCTCAAGGTTTCTGTGCTGGTATTGCTGAAATGGACATGAACCTTGTAGGTTGTCTTACCGATTTTCTTTACCATCGCTGGCGTGTTTTCCGGCGCTCTGGACGCAGTAGCGGCGTCTGCCACCTGCATAGTACGGGGTTCTCTGTTCATGGCGCTCCTTTCTCCGAACGGGTCTGTGCCGCCCGGTAAAAAATCAGTCTTGCTTACTGTTTACAATGTCTTTTGCTGTCTGTCGGGTAGCACCGGCATTTTCTTCCCGGAAATTCTTCCCGTCAAAAAGAATCGGCGCACACCATTCCAGAATACGGTCATAGATACGGGCGTGGGCCAGGTCAGGCGGGTTCTTGAGTTCGGCCAGTTTCAGGTTGGTGGTGATGATCATGGGCCTGCGGCTGCGGTATCGGCTGTCAATGACGAAAAACATCTGCTCCATCGCATACTCGGTACTGCGCTCCATACCCAAATCGTCAATGATAAGCAGGTCGTATTCGTCAAAGCTGGCGATAAAGTCGGCCCTGTCTTCGGAGAACATCCCTGTCAGGCGGTTCAGGATGGTGGGAAAGTTCGTCATCAGCACAGGCACATCCCGGTCAAGTAGAGCATTGGCGATACATCCGGCGAAAAAAGATTTGCCGGTTCCCACATCTCCAAACAGCAAAAGCCCGATATTGCTCTTATATGCTTCTTTCCAGTTCTCCACATAGGCATGAGCCTTGTCCATCAATGGGTTTTGCCCGTTATCATTGGAAAATGTGTAGTCATACAGATAACGGTCTTGCAAGCCCTGTGCCTTTCGGCGTTTGATACGCTCCATGCGGCGCTGCCGTTCTTCAGCAGCCTTGCGTTGCTCCTCAGCCTCCCGCTGGCACTGGCAGATACAGCGGGGCATGAAGTAGCCTGGTTTTCCAAAGCATGGCACAACGGTCTGCCTCTGGCCGCCGCATTTCTTACAGTGGATGAGACCGTCTGACGGGTCTATATACTCGTCCCCGGCCAATTCCATACCGGCAGCTGCCTTGTCGATCAGCGCCCGGATTTCTGCGGTAATCTCAATCATACAGTTTCATCCTCCTTTACGCTGTAATCCCGGTTGCGGGTGGGCGGGGCCGCCTTTTTCGCGTCCTCACCGGCCCAGCGCCGGATGGTGGCGGCATGACTCTGATACCGCTTACCGGTAGAGGCCATGTATTCGGACAGCTTTTCGATGTACTGGCCCCATACAGTGGGAAAACTGGCCTGTAAGTCTGCCAGTTCCTCGTCCGTCAGGAAAACATTCTGGTAACGGCCATAGGCGCGGGCGGAGCGTCCCTTCTCTATCTCTCTCTTTATCTCTATCTCTTTCTCTAACTCTATCTCTATCTCTGGTGGACGAATGTCGGACAAATGTCCGCCGTTTGTCCGGGGCGCAGAAAGAGCCTTATTTTGAATCCTTGCAGCCCGCTTTCGCTCGGCCTCGGTAGAGGACTGGCCGATTAAAAGTTCGATGTTGCTCATGTAGAATGTGCCGCTGTCCAGCACTTCCACAAGACCCAGCTTCAAAAAGATCTGCAAGGCTCTCTCCACAGTGCCGATCTGCTGGCGGGTGATGGTGGCGATCATCTGCGCCGTGTAGGGGATGTCCTCGTCAAGCTGGAGCCGCCCGCCATGTTTCAGCGATTTCAGATACAGCTTGAGCAGAATGTTGGAATACAGCACACCATCCTGCATACTTTCCAGCAGCACGATGGAATCATCGTCAAAATAGTTTTCTTTGAGTTTCAGGTAATAATATTTTCGGTTGTCTGACATAGGGTTCCTCCTTGGGGGTTCTCTGGGGGTTCTCTGGGGATTCTATACGCATTTTAAGGCCGTTTTAGGGGTCAGAGGATAAATCTATCAGCCTGCCTTTGACACCCTCGAAAAAAGCCTTGATTTACAAGGGTTTTTCAGCCCCTAAAGCGTGACATTTCTCCCGTTGTTTCCGCTTGCGCTTTGCGGCGTTGACCCGCTTCATGCGTGCGGCACATTCCGGGCAGTATTTGGCCCGGTTGGAACCGGGGGTAAACAGCGCCCCACATATGGCGCATTTCTTCGCATTCAGCCGGTGGAACAGCGCCGTTTCCAGTTCCTTATCCTGCGGCAATACCGCCGCCCGAAACCACCTGCACAACAGGGGGTAGGAAATGGACTGGACACAGACACATTCCTCTCCATCGTCCAGGGCGATACAGTTTCCGTCGATGTAGTTACAGCACTCATGCACCAGCCTCCGCACTCTGCGGTACTGGCGGTAATCCATGACGGGGATAGGTTCAGTCCTGTCGTTCTTCATAAGTGATTTCTTTCATAAAGCCGGTAACCTCCTTGAATGAATTTATTGTTAAATATTCGTGCAAAGTATTGTTTTCTTCGTGCAAATGTCATATACTATAATTGCCAGCAGAAAGGGGTTGATCGTATGGCTGGAAATACCACAAACATCAGTATCCGCATGGACGCAGATTTGAAAGCGCAGGCGGACGCACTGTTTACTGAACTTGGCATGAACCTGACTACGGCGTTTAACATCTTTGTGCGCCAGTCGCTTCGTGAAGGCGGCATTCCCTTTGAAGTAAGGCTGGAACAGCCGAACAAAGAAACGGTTGCTGCCATGCTGGAAGCGGAAAGGATTGCAAAAGACCCGTCTGTAAAGGGCTACAATGACCTTGACGAGTTATTTGCTGACCTGAAAAGATGAAAGAAACCAAATATACCGTCAAGTACACGACCAGTTTCAAAAAGGACTACAAACGAGCCATCAAGCGTGGCTTGAAGATCGAGCTGCTGGAGCAGGTCGTAGCATTGCTGGCAATGGGCGAACCGCTGCCGGATAAGAACCGTGACCATGACCTGTCCGGCGATTGGGCAGGTCATCGGGAATGTCATATTCTCCCGGACTGGCTGCTTGTCTATCGCATAGAGGATGATGTTCTGGTGCTGACGCTGGCCCGCACCGGCACACACAGCGACTTGTTCGGCAAATAAACAGTCTGCCGCCGTATGGGGAAACCTGTACGGCGGTTTTTCTGTGTGCAAAAGTATGTCGTGAAACGCGGTAGCCCTTACCGCTCCGGCTCCCGGTCATGAGACTTGTTCCGTTCCTGTCTGGACAGCTGCTCGGCGGTTTTGCGGAGCCGTTCCATTGCTTTCAAATCCTCCCGCATGGATTTCATGGCAAGCGTGTCCGTCTGCTTTCCAGCGGCCAGCTGGTCGATTTCCCGCTGCCATGCCTTCGGGGTGATTGCCTCACCACTGTCTTTCAGTTCTTTCAGATACCGGTCTGCTGCGTCATAGAGGATCAGTTCCCGGCTGTGGCGCTGTTCAAACTGTTCCCGCTTTTCCGGCTTTACTTTGGCAAGCTGTTTGTGGATGGACTTGTACTGGTTGTACTGTTCCCACATCTCCCCGCGTTCGGTAAGAATGGCGATCCGACGCTCAGCTTTGACGATCTTTCCCCGCAGGTCATAGTAACAGCTGTTCATATCAGCGATTTTTTCATGAAGCTGCTGCATAGACTGGATGCTGTTTGCCTGCAAAAAGCTGAATAGTGCAGCGCTTTCTTGCAAAGCCCGGATTTTGCCGGTGCGGGTGTGAGGAGCGTTCAACTGCTGCTGAGCCTCCCACAAAGCTGTCAAGCTGCTTTGCTGTGTTTGTGGTTTTTCCGTTTCGGCTTTCGACCAGCGATAAAGACGGGTAATGCGGGCTTTGATTTCTTTCAGCAGCTTGTTGTCAGCGGCAATCTGCCGATTTACCTCCCCCTTGTCGGTACGGATGCCGCGCTTTTCCATTTGGCTGGCAGCTGGCCCCAGATGGACAGAGGGAATCTTATCAATGCCCTGCCGCTTGTAGCTGCGATGGTCAATGCGCTCCGGTCTGCCGGCAGATTCCAACGCCCGATTGGTGTAAGCCGCCCACGCTGCCCGCCAAATCTCCGCATTTCCTTTATCGTTCCAGTCGGTCGTATCCTCTCTGTGATTTTTCCAACCGCCTTTCCCATCCGGGATACGCTGTCCATTCTCGTCCAGATCGTATGCCTTGCGGCACTTTGCGCCCCACTGTCCATTTTCTTTCAGAGGCCGGAGCGTCAGCATGATATGGACATGAGGGTTGCCGGTTCCCTTGTCATGGATAGCAAAGTCGGCGCACATCCCCTTGTCCACAAAGTTGTCCTTCACATAGGCCCGGACAA
>NZ_DAWCVJ010000110.1:0-6138 GCF_052358865.1 Faecalibacterium sp. | reverse complement strand
GCGCTTGGCGCTCAAGTATAATACCACATCACCGCCCGGATGTCAACACTTTTTTACTTCTTTTTTCAAGTTTTTTCGCGCTGACTGAAATCGGCTTCATCTTCTTGTATTTTTCAGACGCAAAACCATACTATCTTTATATAGGTATCGCAGCCGCGGGACGCAAAAGGGCATAAAAAATCCCCCAAGAGACGTTTCCTGCTCGTCTATCGGGGGACTTTCGAAAGACATCATCACTCAAATCTGTTCCGGCGACTAAAAAAAGAGGAACCACAATACTCATAGACAAAGTAAAGGCAATTCCTCAAAATGCAACTGGCTACCATTTTACAGGCCCTTTAGCTTTGCGTCATAGCTTTTCAACTATTTTGCTAAATATTCTATTCGCAAACTCTTTTTTGAGTCGATCAGATTTAACTGATTTTCCAGCGCTCACGCGCCTTCATCTCTCTGGCAATAATATACCATACTCCCTTAGCTCTGTCAATGGTAAATTTTAGAATTTTTATTATTTTTTGGCTGTAACACAAAAAAGGAGGGCAGCCCTTTCGAGCTGCCCTCCAGAGACCTATTTCTCAGCCGATCACTGAGCAGCCTTTGCTGCCTCGATCTGCTTGATGAGTTCGGGAACGACCTTGAACAGGTCGCCAACGATACCGTAGTCAGCCACGCCGAAGATGGGGGCGGACTCGTTCTTGTTGACGGCGATGATGCACTCGGAATCCTGCATACCTGCGGTGTGCTGGATCGCGCCGGAGATGCCCAGAGCCACATAGATCTTGGGGTGGACGGTCTTACCGGTCTGACCCACCTGATGGTCGGCGGTCATCCAGCCTGCGTCGGTGACGGCACGGGATGCGCCGACAACGCCGCCGCCCAGAGCTGCAGCCAGCTGCTCAGCCAGCTCAATGCCCTTGTTGACGTCCTTGCTGATGCCACGGCCCACAGAGACGATGACGTCTGCGCCGATGAGATCGACCAGCTTCTCAGCTGCCTTCTCAACGCTCAGGACCTCGGTCTTCACATCGTCAGCAGTCAGGCTGAATGCGGGCTTCACGATCTGGCAGGCATCTGCCTTGGCCTGATCGAAGGGAGCCTTCTTCATGACGCCGGGACGGACGGTGGACATCTGGGGACGGAAGCGGGGGCAGATAATGGTAGCCATCAGATGGCCGCCGAATGCGGGACGGGTCATCTTCAGGTTGCGATCCTCATAATCGAACTTCTGCTTGGACAGGTCGATGGTGGAGCTTTCCTTCAGGAACTCGACGTACTTTGCAGTGTCGATGTCCAGATGGGTCGCATCAGCGGTCAGGCCGGTGTGCAGACGAGCTGCGCAGCGGGGGCCAAGGTCACGGCCGATGTTGGTAGCACCGATCAGCAGGACCTCAGGCTTATACTCGTTGACCATGTCGCAGACGACCTTAGCGTATGCGTCAGTGGTGTAATCCTTCAGCAGGGGGCTTTCGCAAACCAGAACCTTATCAGCACCATAGCCGCCCAGCTCCTTTGCGATGCCTTCCACGTTGTCGCCCAGCAGCAGACCGGTGACCTCGCAGCCCAGCTCGTCAGCCAGCTTGCGGGCCTCGCTGACCAGCTCAAAATCAGTGGACATCAGTGCGCCCTGGCGCTGCTCGCAGAAGACCCAGACGCCCTTGTATTCGTTAAAATCAGCCATTGTAATCCTATGCTCCTTTCATCAGATCAGGTGCTTCTTGGCCAGGATACCAGCCAGCTGTGCAGCAGTATCGTCGCCAGTCAGCATAGTGCCTGCGCCCTTCTGCGGAGGAGTGAAGGACTTGAAGACGTTCGTCGGAGAACCCTTCAGACCGATGGTATCGACCTCGATCAGCGGATCGTCCTTCAGCGCGTTGTAATCGAACACTTCCATCGGCTTGTCATAGCAGGTGAAGATGCCGTTGACGCTCATATAGCGGGGCTGGTTCAGCTCCTTGATGCAGGTCAGCAGGCAGGGAGTCTGCACCTTGACCATCATGTAGCCGTCTTCCAGCATACGCTTGACGGTAAGGGTGTTGCCATCCTTCTGGATGTCTGCAACATAGGTCACCTGAGGCAGGTGCAGCTTCTCAGCGATCTGAGGGCCGACCTGTGCGGTATCGCCATCGATTGCCTGACGGCCGCAGAACACGACGTCCTCGGGGCCGACACCGATCTTGTTGACCGCAGCAGCGAGGATCTGGCTGGTTGCGAAGGTATCGGAACCTCCGAACTCGCGGCCGGACACCAGAACAGCCTTGTCAGCGCCGCGGGCCAGCAGCTCACGCAGCATACCCTCGGCCGGCGGGGGACCCATGGTGACGACGACGACTTCGCAGCCGGTCTCGTCCTTCAGCTTCAGGGCGGCCTCCAGAGCGTTCAGGTCATCGGGGTTGGTAATGGTTGCCATAGAGGCACGGTCCAGAGTACCGTCCGCCTTGACGGCCACCTTACCGGAGGTATCAGGAACCTGCTTTACACAAACGATTGCTTTCATTGTAAATCTTGCCTCCCTTACTTCAGCAGCGCGCCGGAAATGACCATCATCTGCACTTCGCTGGTGCCCTCGTAGATCTCAGTGATCTTGGCATCGCGCATCATACGCTCGATGGGGTAATCACGGGTGTAGCCGTAGCCACCGAACAGCTGCAGGCAGCGGCGGGTGACATCGCTGGCGGTGCGGGCTGCGATCAGCTTAGCCTCAGCAGCCTCGACGCTGTAGCGGACCTTTGCGCCGTTCATTGCTTCCTGCTTCTTCAGAGCGGCAGCGTAGACCAGATACTTTGCAGCCTCGATGCGGGCCTTCATCTCAGCCAGCTCGAACTGGGTGTTCTGGAAAGCGGAAATGCTGCGGCCAAACTGCTTGCGCTCCTTGACGTAAGCGACAGTCTCCTGCAGAGCGCCCTCGGCGATGCCCAGAGCCTGAGAGGCGATGCCGATACGGCCGCCGTCCAGAGTGGCCATAGCCAGCTGGAAGCCCTTGCCACGGATGCCCAGCATACGGTCCTTCGGGATGCGGCAGTCCTCAAAGATCAGCTCGCAGGTGGAAGAACCACGGATGCCCATCTTGTCCTCAGCCTTGCCGACGGAGAAGCCCGGGTCGGTGCGCTCCACGATGAAGGCGGAGCACAGCTTGGTGGGACGGCCCTTCTTGTCGGGCACGACGTCGGTGACAGCGATGACGATGAAGACATCAGCAAAGCCGGCATTGGTGATGAAGATCTTGGAGCCGTTCAGCACCCAGTAATCGCCATCTTCCTTTGCGATGGTCTGCTGGCCCTGAGCGTCGGTGCCGGCGCCCGGCTCGGTCAGGCCGAAAGCGCCCAGCCACTCGCCGCTGCACAGCTTGGGCAGGTACTTTGCCTTCTGCTCGGGGGTGCCGTTCTCGTAGATGGGGGCTGCGCACAGGCTGGTGTGTGCGGAAACGATAACACCGGTGGTGCCGCAGACCTTGCTCAGCTCCTCAACTGCCATGACGTAAGACAGGACATCGCCGCCTGCGCCGCCAACGGAAGTGGGGAAGTAAATGCCCATCATGCCCAGCTTGCCCATCTTCTCGACGGTCTCCTTGGGGAAATACTCTTCGGCATCAACTTTCTTTGCCAGAGGCTTAACTTCGTTTTCAGCAAACTCGCGGTACATCTTCTGCACCATCTGCTGCTGCTTGGACAGAGTAAAATCCATCGCTATATCCTCCTAACGGATGTTTTTCTTTCAGCACAGGGCAGCTGCACGCTTGTCCTGTGCAAACAAATTCCTCCCGGCCGCTTTTTGAGGGCGACCGAGAGAAATTTCAAACTAAATTACAGCTCGTCCACCGGGGTCTTGGTGCGGTCTGCGTTGTAAACGTAGAAGCCCTTGCCGCTCTTGCAGCCCAGATTGCCGCCGCGGACCATCTTGCGGATCAGCGGGCAGGCACGATACTTGCTGTCGCCGGTCTCCTTGTACAGGACGTCCATGATGGCGAGGCAGATGTCCAGACCAATGAAGTCGCCCAGCTCCAGGGGGCCCATCGGGTGGTTAGCACCCAGCTTCATGGCGGTGTCGATGCCAGCGATGTTGGAGACGCCCTCCATCTTGATGAAGGCAGCCTCATTGATCATCGGGATCAGGATGCGGTTGACGACGAAGCCGGCAGCCTCGTTGACCTGCACGGGGTTCTTGCCGATGGCTACGGAGATCTCCTTGATCTTCTCGACGGTCTCAGCAGGAGTGTTGCAGCCAGCGATGACCTCGATGAGCTTCATGCGGTCAGCGGGGTTGAAGAAGTGCATACCGATCATGGGACGGGACAGGCCCTTGCCGATCTCGGTGATGGACAGAGAAGAGGTGTTGGAAGCAAAGATGCACTCGGGCTTGCAGATCTTATCCAGCTCGCCGAAAGTGGTCTGCTTGACCTTCATATCCTCGAAAGCAGCCTCAACGATGAGGTCGCAGTCAGCGCACAGTTCTTCCTTCAGGCCCGGGGTGATGGCAGCGACGATAGCGTCGGCCTTCTCCTGCGTCATCTTGCCCTTAGCCACCAGCTTGTCGTAGCCCTTCTTGATCTTTGCCAGACCATTCTCAGCCCACTCCTGCTTGATGTCGCAGAGTGCAACAGTGTTGCCCTCGACCTGAGCAAATGCCTTTGCGATGCCCTGGCCCATAGTGCCAGCGCCGATAACACCGATCTTCATGGGAAATCTCTCCTTTATTATGTAATGTATATCCTCTCCGCCGCCTCCCCTTTCCGGGGAGGCTTTGCAGAGGTGGTTGGTTTTAGTTGTTGGTGAACACAGCCTTGGGCTTCGGTTTCTCACGGCTCAGGAAGCAGGCCGCGTCGGTACTGACTCCACTTCGTTCGCAGCAGCATTGCTGCTGTTGCTCACTCTGTTCCGTAGTACCTCCTTCTCCCCACAAAATCTTGCTGCGCAAGCTTTCGCGGGGGCCCCTTCTTGACGGCATGGCCTGCCCGAGGCTGTCGCTTACCCTTTAGTTGTTTGTGAACACAGCCTTGGGCTTCGGTTTCTCACGGCTCAGGAAGCAGGCCATGCCTTCCTGCTGGTCGTGGGTCTCGAAGCAGTCGCCGAAGAGCTTCTCTTCGACTTCGACAGCCTTCTCGATGGGGAGGCTGATGCCATCATTGATGGCCTTCTTGCAGTTGCGCACCGCGATGGGGGCGTTCTTGGCGATCTTGCCTGCCAGCTTCAGGACATTCTCCATCAGCTCAGCCTGCGGATACACTGCGTTGACCAGACCGATGCGGTATGCCTCGTCTGCCTTGATGTTCAGTGCAGAGTAGACCAGCTGCTTTGCCATGCCCATGCCCACCAGACGGGCCAGACGCTGGGTGCCGCCGAAGCCCGGGGTGATGCCCAGACCGACCTCCGGCTGACCGAACACAGCGTTGTCGGAGCAGATGCGGATGTCGCAGCTCATAGCCAGCTCGTTGCCGCCGCCCAGTGCGAAGCCGTTGACGGCTGCGATGACGGGGATGGGGAAGCTCTCGATCATCAGGAACACATCATTGCCCAGCTTGCCGAAAGCCTCGCCCTCGGCCTTGGTCATGGTGCTCATGGAGCCGATGTCAGCGCCTGCCACGAAGCTCTTGTCGCCTTCGCCGGTCAGGACGATGCAGCGGATGGTCTCCTGATCGACTGCCTCAAAAGCAGCCTTCAGGTCAGCCAGAACCTCGGGGTTCAGAGCGTTCAGTGCCTTCGGGCGGTCGATGGTGATGATCTCGACAGCGCCCTGCACCTCGGTTTTTACAAATGCCATTGTGAAAACCTCCAATCAGGTTATATCTTACTCAAATCAGCCCCCGGACAGGGGGACAGGTCTCCGGTCCTGCCCCTTGTCCGGGCGGTATCAATATCCGGAGTGACCCTTCAAAGGGAACTTAGTCCATCTCGACGATGGTTGCGCAGCCCATGCCGCCGCCGATGCACAGGGTAGCCAGACCCTTCTTTGCACCACGATGCTTCATAGCATACAGCAGGGTGACGAGGATACGAGCGCCGGAAGCGCCGACCGGGTGGCCCAGAGCGATAGCGCCGCCGTTGACGTTCAGCTTGTCCTTGTCAAAGCCCAGAGCCTCGCCGACTGCGATGGACTGAGCGGCGAATGCCTCGTTGGCCTCGATCAGATCCATATCATCAACGG
>NZ_DAWCVJ010000109.1:0-6163 GCF_052358865.1 Faecalibacterium sp. | reverse complement strand
TTTATCTGGAGATTACCAAAGAATAAATAGAAGCAGTATTAAAGCCGTTCACCACGCAGATTTTCCAGCGTGGCGAACGGCTTTTTTGCTGCCCCTATATTTACAGGTAGGAGGAATCGAAGAAGTCTTTTAATGTAATTCCTAAACCCCGACAAATTCTTTCAATCGTCTCTACGCTTAACTGCCCTCCCCGACGGGCGGTGGTTTGAATCGTGGAGTACGATATTCCGCATTTCTTTGCCAATACACATAGATTCATATCACGCACTTGCATCAAATCCTGAACACGCTTGATCGTATCCACAAAAACTCCTCCCATCTTTTTAGTTCAAAACTTTTCCAACAACCTCGAATCTTTGCTCTGGAGATATAAGGATCGGCGAATATTTGGTGTTAAGAGAGACCAAAACCGGTTGATTGTGCACCACGCCATAGCTGTCGGTAAGGAATTCCGCTTGGGTTTTATCCGGGGTATGTTCATCGTATTTTTTCAGATATCCACAGTCATCATATACGAATATCCCGATATCCCCGCATTCAAGTTCTTCGCAACGCTTCACCCATACGATTTGTCCGTCATGATAACGCGGCTCCATACTATCACCACTAACATATATTCCAAACTCAGCCCCTGCTGGAACGCTACTAGCAGGCACCTGTATCTGCTGGAACATTTCACCTTCAAGAAAAGCTCCTAGACCTGCCGATACTGGCAACTCTGATACAGGCATCATTATGTAGTCGATTTCCGCAGGCTCTTCTGCGTCTGGCTGGTAGCGCCGGGATGCAATCAAGTCCATTTCGTACTCAGCGACTTTTTTTTGCCCGATGTCATTTAGAAGGGCGGGTTTCTGAAAGTTCTTTGTAAAGTAGGAAGGACCCTCCTTGATGTTCAATGCGTAGCAGATTGCAACTAGTTGATAGATGCTAGGAGTAGTATAGCCTTTTTCCCATTTGCTGATTCCTTTATCACTGACATCGACGCCATAGTGACGGAGAAGTTCAGAGAAAGCTACAAGTGAATAGCCATTCCTTTTTCGTGTGCCTGCGAGAATCTGACCAACCTCATTGCTATCCCTCGCAGCGACTGCATCATAGCGCACTGTGGATGGGGCTATGTGTATTTTGGTGAGCGTGGTTTTCTTTTTCATAACAAGAACACTCCTTTGTGATCCGGTAGCTCTATTATAGTATAGAAAATACAGGAAATCAGCAAGAAATCTCTAAAATAGCGACAAATGCGTAATTAACATCTCCATAAAGTAGGTATATAATCGAATCAAATCCACGAATAACAGCTTTTTGGTGTTGATTCTGGACCGAAATCGTATTTGTTCGGTGTTTTTAAGAGGTGATATTATGAGAAAAGAAAACGTAAGATGCCCGATGTGCGGAACCATGAACTATGATGTAGATCTTGATGCAACCGACGGCTGGACAAAATGCCGTCTGTGCAAAGCAGTAACCTGCTCTATGGATGAGTGGAAAAAGCATACAGTGTCCGTTCCTCTGTTAAACGAAAAACAGCTCGTGGCACGCAGTATGATTCGCAAGTAATGCACGCTGCATTCTGATAAATCTGCAAAAAGGAGGAATTCTGATGTGTGGTGATTACAACCTTCGCCGTGAGAAAAGATACGTCGAAGTGGATGTTCGTTTTACTCCTGACGGTAAGATTCGTCCTCTTGCCATAAACTATGACAAGACTCGCACTTATGGAATTGACCGTGTTTTGGCAGTCAGGCATGGCACATCGCGCCTTGGCGGAAAAGGTCACTGCTTCACCTGTCTAATCTGCGGGCAGAAGCGAAATCTTTGGCTTGAGCAGGGCAAGTGGTTCGTGGAAGCCTACTGCTCCGTGCCGGAAAGCCGTGCTTCGTAATGGCAAGGTACTTATCCCGCGCAGACCTTTCGCGCATAGCGGGCAAGTATATCGACCAGTACTATACCCGCTTCGGGATCAGCAAAGATGCCCCGGAACCCATTGACCCTGAACGGCTTGCAAGCGCTGTTCTTGGGCTGAATGTGAAAATGCTGCCGCTATGTAGCGATGGCAGCGTCCTCGGACTGACCGTTTTTCAAAGATGCGGTTTTACCGTAACTTTAGGGGATGGTACAAAGCTTGTAGAGATATTCATGCCGAAGGACGTTGTGATCGATTCTGCCCTTGCGGCAGACAGCTGCACCGGATGCCGGAATTTCACGATAGCGCATGAAGTGGCACATCAGATTTTTGCTGACCTGTTCCCGAACGACTATGGAAAAGCAGTCAATTGCCGTGGGCACATTGCCTATCGGGAACGAAACGGACAACCCTCATGGGAAGAATGGCAGGCAAACACCCTTGCAGCAGAGCTGCTGATGCCGACATTTCTGGTCAACGCCGAAATAGAACGGGCAGCGCTGTGCCTGCCGAATGGAATCCTATACAAATCCGCATCTGACCCGAACTATAAAAAAATTCTGGAGATGGCTGTGCGGATGGGAGTATCGTGGTCTGCTATCAGGATCAGACTACAGCAGATGCAGGTCATAAAAGGCAAACCCATCCACTGCCATCCATTGGACATCATCCGATTTGGAGAATAAACATGATTCAATCAAATAATCGTCCTTTTAAAAATAAACCGCTGAGCAATATACAGCAGGCACAATTCAGCATCGGCTGGAGGTTTTGCCCCGTTTGCGGACACAAGCTCTACCAAAAAGATGAGAGCTGTTCAGGCACTATCCGCATAAAGTGCCTCAAGTGCGGCAACGTAGCAACGGTTGATTTAGCCTACCGCAGGCGCTGACTTTTTTAGACAAAACACAATTTCAAAAATCGGGTGCATTGCACCCTGAATATGGACTGTTCGTCACCGAGCAACGGGCCATTGCCGCAAGGCAATGTATGAAACGTGCACCAAATAGCCGGGCAACAGCTGATAGAGTGATTCTGCTTTAGAACCGCTCTGTTAGTTGGTTGTCCGGCTATTTTTTTAGCCTTCAGGTAGCCTGCTCCCGTAAAAAGGAGCAGGCTTTATGTTTGTCCGTTTTTCGTGGATGCCCCAAGCGGCGAAATATCCGTAGCCTTCCAAATTTTCGATTTTTCACGATTTATCGAAAATTTTTAGGTTTAACATGGGCTTTAACTACGGTTTGGAAAAGAAGAATTTTGATAGCCAGTGGGCTGTGACCCGTAAGCAGTATGAGGATGCTGGCATGAGCAGGGAAGCGATTCAGGCAATGTACGATTACGACTGGTCTGTTTTTAATGCTACTCGCGCTTACCAGAACCATACGCAGGAAATTGCAGCGCCGTCCTTTGAACAGAGCGAAGAATCCTACTCGCCCTTGATGGACAAGTATCAGAAAGCTATTTCCGTTACGGATCACTACTGCGAAACCAAGAGCTGCTTCACATGGATCGGCGAAATTGAGAACGAGCGGCTGCTGGCTGCTCTCGAAAATTTATCGGAACTCGACCTCAAAATTCTTACGCTCTATGTCTATGCTGGGTACACCGAGTCCGAGATTGCAATGACCTTGGAATCCAAAAGGATTACGATTCATAAGCGAATCGAACGAATGACTATGTTTTTGAAGAACTTTTGAACCATTTTCTTTTTCAGGTAACAATTTGGCCTTTTTCGATGCCTACCAAGTGAAGGGACAATTTTCCAAGCGGCACTCGCCGCAGGGAAAAACGTCCGACCTCATGAACCTTGAAAACTGAATAGTTCCGTCATCTGGTACTCCGATAATGATACTTCCGTAATTCGCGGCCCGGTCACAAAGCAGACGGGGTGGCTGAAATGCCAATGAAGCGGTACAAGTCCGCTGCCAGATGTTTATGCCCCACTCGTAGGGGGCCGAGGGCGAATATGCGAGACCTTTAATCATATTGATCCGGGAACTGCCGGGTACGTTTTTGCGCATCCGGCAGTTTCCGTTTTTTACGTATCCCAATTTATTCTTTATCCGAATATCCACTTTGATACACATAGGAGGACACTTTTATGGATGAGTTGAACCCCACGGTGCGCGAGCAGGAGATCTACGAGGAGATGGAGCTGACCCCTGAGATGATCAGGTCCATCCGCACCCTCTGCGGTACCTGTCTGCGGCACTTTGTGGATGCAAAGGCATTCAAGATCGCACTTGTACCTAGCGCAGACCGGAGCATGGACACCTGCACCGTCTGCCAGATGCGGCGCGGCTACGATTATGTGGTCATGCACCGCTGATCCAACCATACCACCATACCGTGAACGAAGCCCGCTGCGGAACATCCGGCAGCGGGCTTTGCACATAACAACATGGAGGTACAATTTTGCAGCAAAACTGGAAATTCCAACGCGGAGACATCTTCTTCACCCATTTTGGGGCGAGCACCGGCTCGGAACAGTGCGGTGACCGTCCGGCGGTCATTCTTCAGAATGACGTGGGCAACTATCACTCGCCGACCCTGATCGTTGCGACCATGACAAGCAAGGCGGAAAAGAAAGTAAATCAGCCGCCCCACTGCCTGTTGGAAAACGCAGGGTTGAATATGCCGTCCGTTGTGCAGGCAGAGCAGATCTTCACCATCGATAAGAGCCGGGCACTGAAGTATCTGGGACATCTGACCCCGGAGGAAATGCGCCGGGTGGATGATGCAGTACGCATCAGCCTTGCGCTGAACCCTATGGGCAGCATCCAGCAGATAGAGCCTATCCGACGCTCTACGGCGGTCTACGCACCGCCTGAGGTGGTGGATGGCAAACCGCCTGTCTACCCCTATACGCCCATCCGGTCGTCCTTTGAGAACTCCGGAAGCATTGAGGAAATGCGATGCGCCTGAACGAAAACAATACTTTCATTGGTATCAACCCGCCGTACCAGCTTTCGGTCATCCACAGCAGCAAGCTGATCTATCCCCGCGAACTCTACCAGCGGGGCGTGGAACGCAAGCGGGTGGAACTGATCGCCAGAGACTTCAACGAGTACATCGTTAACGAGCCGAAGGTCAGCTTCCGCAACGGCAGGTACTATGTGATGGACGGGCAGCATACTATCGAGGGCTGCATCCTCCTCAACGGCGGCGAGGACCGCCCGATCCTCTGCAAGGTCTACACCGGTCTGACGATGGAGCAGGAGGCCCTGCTCTTTGCGGAGCAGAACGGTCACGCCGCACCCCTGTCGGCGGGCATCAAGCTGCGCGCCAAGGTGGTGGGCGGCGATGCGCCTTCCAAGGCGTTTGTCGCAGCCACCAACCGGGTGGGGCTGTCCCTCAACTACGACAGTATGCAGCTGAGCGACTACCGTATCAGCTGCGTGGGCACGGCGCTGAAGCTGTACGACCAGCTGGGTGAGGAAATTTACTGCGAAGCTCTGCGGCACATCGTGGCGGCGTGGGAGGGCAGACCGGATTCCTTCCGGGCGGCTGTCCTGCGGGGCGTGATGTACTTTGTGCAGCTGTATCATGGGCAGTACAGCGCGGAGCGGCTTGTCCGTGCGCTGAGCGGCGTCCATCCCATGGAGCTCTACCGTATCAGCCGGGATAACCCCGCCAAGCTTCCGGGCTGGCGGCGGTACATTTACCCCATCTACACCACCTACAACGGCAAGTGCAGGAAAGACGCACTGCCGATGAAGTTCTAAACGCAAACGTCTCCTTTGGCAAGGGCGATGGTACCCGGAAAAAGCCATCGTCCTTTACATATAGTATTTTCTTTTGAACAATTTACATATTGAACTGGAAGGAGAGGACAGGAATGAGCGAGATCGCAGCCTGCACTTTGATTCAGGAAGAGCCCGACCGCAAGACGGAGCAGTACATGATGATGTTCAAGGATTACCCGGATGTGGTATCCGTAGACATTCTTCAGGAAATGCTTGGCATCTGCCGGAAGAATGCGTATCTGCTGGTCAAGCAGAATAAGATCCACTCGGCGCGTGTAGGACGCAGTTATAAGATACCAAAACTCTGCGTGGTAGAGTACCTGATCGATCAGAATCGGCAACTTGGAGGGATGCGCCTTTCAAACTCTCTTGCGCCATCCTTGCAAAACACTTCAGAGTCTTCTAAACTTATGATGCCTAAGCAAAAGGCGTTTAGCTACAAATAGAAAGGAGCCTATTTATGATAAATGTAGCTGGACACTTGAGAGAGCAAAACGGCACTTACCTCTTATACACA